>JAISDQ010000208.1 GCA_031264605.1 Synergistaceae bacterium
CCTTGCAATCCCCGCGCCCCTAAACAGCAAAACGCCGTTTAAGCGAATTAATCAGTGTTCTTAAAAAGCCGCTCCCACGCGGAGGGGAAGGATAATTTACCCCCGCCACTCTACGGCGAGCATCGTGATGTCGTCGGACTGCTCCGCGCCGCCCGCGAAAGCGTCGATTTCGGCGTTCACGGCGCACACCAGATCTTTTGCGGACGGGCCGGAGAGAGCGTTCAGCTTTTCTCTCAGGCGCGTTTCGCCGAATAGTTCTCCCCCGCTATCGGCGGCTTCGGTCACCCCGTCGGTGTAAAGAAAGAGGATATCGCCTTTGTCTAAGGTCACGGAACCCTCCCGGTAGCCGGTATCCTCCGCCGCCGCCAGCACAAACCCCGGATCGGGCTTCATATATTCGAACCTGCCGCCGCGCGATAAGAGCGGCGGATTATGCCCGGCGTTGACGTAGACAAACTCCCCCGTTTTCAGGTCGAGAAAACCCATGAACGCGGTCACGAACATAGAAGTTTCGTTGTTTTCGCAGAGCGCGTTGTTGACGGACGCAAAAACTTCGCCGGGCGATCTCGCGGACAGCGCGTAACTCTTGATGAGCGTCTTGGCGACGACCATGAAAAGCGCCGCGGGCGCCCCTTTGCCCGAAACGTCGGCTATCACCGCCGCCAAAGTACGGTCGCCCACCAAAAAGAAATCGTACAAGTCGCCGCCGACCTCTTTCGCCGGGCGCATGGAAGCGTAGAGGCCGGTCTCGCGGTGGCCGGGAAAGGGAGAAAAGACGCGCGGAAGCATGCTGGCCTGAATATCGGCGGCTACCGAGAGTTCCGCGCCGATGCGCTCCCTTTCGGCGGTGACCGCGCTCAAGTTCAGAATATACGCGTGAAGTTCGTGCGCCATGCGGGTAAACGCGTCCGCGAGCGATTCCAGTTCATCGCCCGTCTTGACGTCAACGGAAAACGCGGCCAGGTCATCCATTTGTTCGCTCACAATGGCCTTTGCGGCTTTGCCGAGCTTGTCTATCGGATTCAATATGGTGAGCCGGATTACGAAGAAATATCCTATGATGAACAGCAGTAAAACGCCTGCGATATTCAAAACGATGATGACGATAAGGCCGTTTATCTGTTCGTCGATCATATCCATGGATATATCGACGCCCGACAGCGCGACGGGCCTGCCGGCCGAGTCTGTAATGGCGGCGTACGCCGACGCGAGATAGCCGTACTCGTCGTTATTGGTTATTAAAATATGTTCCTTCCCGTTATGGTTCAAAAACGCGCCGCGCATTATCTCCCGCCCGCCGCCGTAATAATCGTCAAGTTCGCCGAGGTCGCGGACCCCCTCTTCGCCTTTATCTCCGGCGTCCCATATATAAAACATATGGTCTTCATACGGAATCACGACGTAGAAGTACTTTAGCCCAACGATGTGCTTTACCCTCAGAAGAATTTGCCGTACCTGCTCGTAATAATCATCCTTGGTCAATGTGGAAGCGTATTCCGCGATTTTATCGCCGTCGATCGTTTCGGCGGCTATCTTCGCCTCGCCAAACGCGATCTTAGAGTAGTAATCCTCCATACTTCCGCGGTACATGCCGGCGATGTCGGCGCTCAAGACCGCGATAAGCACGAGCGCCATGACGAGCAGCCCCGAGATGAACTTGAACTGGAGCTTCCCATGCCGCCCCGGCGTCATGTCATACCTCTCTTCCGTCGGAACTGATACAGAGCCTCAGATGTCCGTCCACGACTCCGTAAAGTATTTTGCTCTCGCGGACAAATATTATGTCGTCATCGCCCGCGCCGATTTTATACAGTCCCGTCGCGAGTTCGTTGACGTTGAAGAACAGGCCGTTTACTATGACTCCAGTGAGCTTGTTGTATTTGCGGTAAACGCTCTTCGCCTCCGCTATCGTCATGTCGTGGCGCAGCGTCATAATTCCGTTTTCGGGACGCTTCCAATAAGGGAGCGTCTTGGTTTGAGGCGACGCGCCGTTCCAATACCGCCGAAAATCGCCGGTGACTTCACGCGTCATGTCGAGCGCCGCCGCAGCGCACTTCAGATAGACGTCCACGCTGTCCTCGTCCGGCATTATCGGGAAGCGGCGCTGCGCTAAAATATCCCCGCCGTCGATTCGCGAAGTGATTTTGTGAATCGACACGCCGGTCTCCTCCACGCCGCGCTCCATCGCGCACTCTATCGGATAATAACTCCGGCCGGCAGGCAGAAGCGAGGCATGGATATTCACTCCCCTGAAACGGGGGCTCTCGGGCACGGGAATTTTATGGCTGTACTCCGCGATGAAAAACAGTTCGCAGCCCGCCGCGTCCATATATTCCGCCATGCGGTCTTCCGTAATCCGCGTGTAGTAGACGGGTATCCGGTGAAGCCGCGACAGCGCGACGACGTTTCTCTCGCAGAAATAGTCCTCTTCCTTGCGGTAAGTGTAGAGGGCCAGTATCTCGTGGTTGAGCAGCAGATGCTGAAAAACCCTCAAAAATACGTCGGAGCCGAAATAGACTATTTTCATGAGTCCTCCTATATTTTGACAATAAGAGAATTGAATCCGCCGTACTGCCTGTAGAAAAAATCCTTCGCCTTACGTTTGATGACGCTCATGCCCATCGCGTCCATATCGAATCCGCCGTCCCAGCCCGCCTTGTCCGTGCGCAGGGTAAACGGATTGAAAGACACGGCGTTGTCGCGTATATGCAGTGTAAATGTTCCGTCGGTTTCAGCCGCGACCGTTATTTCTATATAACAGCCGCCGGAGTTTGCGCCGTTAAAGCCTTCTCGCATGATGGCAAGACATAACTCCTCAATGGTCATTGTAACATAAAATATCTGATTCTCCCCCGCCTTCCACATTTCGCAAAACGCCTCAACCCGTTCATTTATAGCCACAATCTCCTCGTTTTTTCCGCGCAACGAACCGTGCCAGATTCGGGAAGGGTCGAACGCTTTCTCCGCGCGTCCGTAAAATTTGGCGGCTAGCATCCATATCGGCAGAGACACCGCCTCGGTCACGGGAAATAACCACCAGAACATGCCGGCGCCCCGGAGCGCGAACATTACGGTCACGGGCAGAAGAACGGCGCAGCCGCGGAGAGACGCGACGATAAAGCTCTCGCGCTCCCTGCCGCAGGATTGAAAATATCCGGCCGACAGGATGGAGACCCCCGCAAAAACCGAACCCGCGCAAAACAGCCTCAGGGCGAAAACTCCGGTCACCGCCGCTTCCCCGCCCCCAAGCCCGAACAGCGCGCAGACCTGTCTGGCGAAGACGGCGATAATGATGGTCATGGTCATCCCAGCCGCGCCACCGTACGCGAACGATAACCGCAGGGCGGATCTCTTGCCGGCGTCCCAGCGCTCACCGTGATAAGTGCTAACGAGGGGCTGCATGGCGCGCACCGTTCCCTCGTAAAGATACAGTATAAGATACGCGGCGTTTTGCAGCATGTCGAAGACGGCGACGGACGTTTCGCCCCCCGCCCTGATCAGATAATTATTGCTCAGCATTATAAAGACGAGCGAGAAGAGATATTGCGCCGAACCGGCAAATCCCTCGCGGAACGCGGAAAACGCGTAACCGGGCGCAAACGCGGTCTTCTTTATTTTGAGAACGCTGTGTTTCCCTAAAACCCCGGGCAGGTATATCAGTATGGCGGCAGCCTGGCCTATTGCCGTCGAAAGCGCCGCCCCGGCCGTTCCCATCCCCAGCGCCAGCACAAACAGCATATTGAGGGCGATATCCAGCATGTTCCCCGCTACCGATCCTATTCCGGCGAGTTTTCCGTTGTCGTCGTTGCGCAGATAGTAATTCAGAAGGTTTGACAGATAAAAAAGCGGCGCAGCCGTCACGAGTATCCTGAGATAGCTTTTAGTGGCGGAGTACAGCGCGCCGTCATCCGAAACCGCGCCGAGCGCCCGGAGCAATCCCTCCATCAAGATATTCCCCAGAACGGCTGTGATCACGCTCACGCCGAGCGCCGTCCGCATAACGCGGTTGAAGCTCAAAACGGCCTCCTCCGCCTTGCCGTCGCCCAGGAGTTTGGAATAGCGGACGGAACCGCCGATTCCAAAGCCGTGAGCTAACGCGCAGTTAATCATATACACAGGCAGAATCAGCGAGATCGCGGCAAGCCCGACGGATCCCATGCGCTGGCCAACCACTACGGCGTCGGCGATATCGGACAGCGCCCAGCCCACGGAGGATACGACGGTGGGAATCCACAGCCTCCGGAAAATTTTCGCGGTGAATCTGTCGG
>JAISDQ010000214.1 GCA_031264605.1 Synergistaceae bacterium
CGCCGGACTCGCGCTCGCCGGCGTCCTGAGTATCCCGCCCGATAACCGCCCCTGCCGTAACGCCCCCGCGTCAGTTGTCCAGCGTTCCGGGATAATCGAACGCCGCTACGTCGAGGGCCGCGTACCGGTGCTCTATCTCCTCCAGCGTCTCGGCGTACCGGTCGGGATCGGGAGATTCTTCTATCGCTTCCTTGATAGAATACTTTGTGAAGAATTTATTTTCGCCCTTCACGCCGCTTGTTCCGAAAAGTTCCCTGTAGATTTCGAGATCTACCGGCATGTCGAACTTTTCCGCGGTATCCGAATAACCGAACAGGTACCATATCTCCCTGAAACCCGCCCACGCGATCGCGGAAGCGCACATGGAACACGGATCGTGTGTGGAGAGGAAGATCAATTCGTCCGCTTTCGGCCTGACGGGAAGTTTGAAAAACCTGTTGAGGGTGTCTATTTCTCCGTGGATGAGAGGACTTTCCACTCGGTTGTTGGAACCTACTATCACTGTGGTCATCGTATCGGGCCTTATGATCGCGCCTCCGAATACGTGGTTGCCCCGTTTGACCTCGCACTCGGTCAGAGGCAGTATTTCGTCCCTGATTACGTCGAGCATTCGCTCGATCTTTTCTTCGCTGTTCATCGCGTCGCCCTCCATGGTCGGCCCGCGTCCGACACGCCGTTTTCCACATCCGCCGAACCGTTACGATATAATATCATACCTCCGGTGCGATTTGAGCGGAAATACGCCGCAAAAACCGACTTGGAAATATTATCATAAATTGGGAATATTTTAATTGCGCATCGCGAAAGAACGGATAAAATAAAGTGTCAGCACGCACGAGAGGTGAACTTATGGCGACCGATCCGGAAAAAATCAGAAATTTCAGCATCATAGCGCACGTCGACCACGGCAAATCGACACTGGCGGACAGGCTCATAGAGGCGACGCATACCGTCGAAAGCCGCAATATGAAATCTCAGCTTCTGGATACGCTGGAGCTGGAACGCGAACGCGGCATCACGATAAAGCTCGTCCCCGTGAGGATGAATTACAGGGCCAAAAACGGCGGGGAATACATCCTCAATCTCATAGACACTCCGGGACACGTGGATTTCAATTACGAAGTCTCGCGGTCGCTGGCCGCCTGCGAGGGCGCCGTTCTGGTGGTGGACGCCGCGCAGGGCGTGGAGGCGCAGACGGTAGCCAACGCGTACCTCGCCGTGGAACAGGGGCTCGACCTGGTTCCCGTGTTCAATAAAATAGACCTCCCGTCGGCGGCTCCCGAGCGCGCGGCAAAAGAGACGGAGGAGATAATCGGCCTCGACGCCTCGAACGCGATCTTGGCCAGCGCAAAGGACGGCACGGGAGTGGACGAGATACTGGACCGCATCGTGACGGACATACGCCCGCCCTTGGGCGACAAAAACGCCCCGTTCGCGGCGCTCGTCTTCGATTCGGTGTATGACAACTACAAGGGTGTCGTCAGTTACATACGGATCGTCAACGGAGAGGTGAGGGCGCTCGACGAAATCTCCTTCATGGCTACCGGCGAAAAGTACGATGTCGAGGAAGTGGGCGTCTTCACGCCGGAGAAGCGGCCGGTCGCCTCGCTCGGCCCCGGAGAAGTCGGCTACATGATCGCCGGCATCAAATCGCTCTCCGACGCCGGCGTCGGAGACACGGTGACTTCCGCCCGCAACCCGGCGCCCGCCCCTCTTCCGGGGTACAGAAAGGTAAAACCCGTCGTGTTCTGCGGCTACTACCCCATAGAGCGCGACGAGATCAATCTTCTGCGCGAGGCGCTCGAAAAATTGCAAATAAACGACTCGGCCATCACCTTCGAGCCTGAATCCTCGGCGGCTCTCGGCTTTGGATTCCGGTGCGGCTTCCTCGGGCTCCTTCACATGGAAATAGCCAAAGAGCGGCTTTACCGCGAATTCGGCGTGGAACTGGTGGCCACTCCCCCCAACGTCGTCTACCAGGTGAAACTGACCGACGGCGCCGTCGTCGAGGCGCGCCGCCCGTCGGATTTTCCCTCGGATCCCACGCGGCAGGAGGAAGTCCTGGAGCCGTTCATCAAGGTGACGCTCTTTCTGCCCGACGCCTACGTCGGCCCCTGCATTCAGCTCTGCCAGGAAAAACGCGGCGTACACGCGGGCATGGACTACATCACTCCCGAGAGGGTGAGGCTGGTATATGACCTGCCTCTCGCGGAATTCATCCTCGATTTTCACGATAGGCTGAAGTCGGCGACGAGAGGTTACGCGTCCCTCGACTACGAACATATCGGCTACAGGCCGTCGGACCTCGTCAAAGTCGACATATTGATTCAGGACGAACCGGTCGACGCTTTCAGCTTCATATGTCACAGGGACGCGGCGTATCGCAGGGGGCACTCCGTGGCGACGAAACTGAAAGAGCTTATACCGCGTCAGATGTTCGAAGTTCCGATACAGGCCGCGATAGGCAAAAAAATTATCGTCCGGGTCAACATAAAAGCCCTTCGTAAAGACGTCCTAGCCAAGTGTTACGGAGGCGACGTCACGAGAAAGCGCAAGCTTCTCGAAAAGCAGAAGGAGGGAAAGAAGCGCATGAAACAGCTTGGGCGCGTCTCGATACCGCAGGAGGCGTTCATGGCGTTTCTGGACGTGTCATCCGACGAAAAATAACAAAGCTGTCTCGCTTTATATTCACGTCCCCTTTTGCGCCGCGAAATGCCCGTATTGCGCGTTTGCCAGCGCTCCGGCGCGCGCCGGCGACGAGGAGCTGTACCTCGAATCGCTCGAACGCGAGGTAACCTCGCGCGCGGAAGGCCAAACCGCGGTCGCCACCCTTTATGTGGGAGGGGGAACGCCTTCCGTTCTCTCGCTCTCCTCCTGGGAGGCACTGATCGGTATTATTGAGCGCGGATTTTCGTTTTCCGAAGACGCGGAGGTCACCGTCGAAGCCAACCCCGGTTCGCTCCGCCGCGAACATCTCGAATTGTGGCGCGGATGGCGCGTCACCAGGATAAGCGTCGGAGTTCAGAGTTTCGACGACCGCCGCTTGAAATTTCTGGGACGCCCGCACGACGCCGCGCAGGCTCGCGCGGCGCTGACGCTCTGCGCGGACGCGGAGTTTTCAGTATCGTTCGACATGATGTTCGGCCTGCCCGAAGAGACGCTGCGCGACTGGACGGCGGATTTAAAAACCGCGCTGTCTTTCGAAACGGGCCATATCTCCGTGTATCAGCTCACAATAGAAAAAGGAACTCCCTTCTCCCGAAAAAATACGGCGCTTCCCGAGGGCTACGCGCAGTACCGGTACGCGCAGTGGCGGCTCGCCCGCGCCGGATTGGAGCAGTACGAGATCGCGAGTTTCGCGCGGCCGGGGCGCGAGTGCCGCCACAATCTCAATTATTGGGACGACGGGGAGTATATCGGACTGGGCCCCTCCGCGTGCGGCTATGTAAACGGCGTGAGATGGACGAACGCCCCGCGTCTCGAGGATTACGCGGCGATGACCTCGCGCGGTCTGCCGACTGTATCGGAGGAACGGCTCGAAGGCGAGCGCGCCGCAAGGCAGGCGGCGGTTCTGGCCCTGCGGACGAAAAAAGGGATAGCCTGGAAAATTTTCGCCGAGCGTCACGGCGCGTCGGCCGCGAACGCGATACGGCGCGACCTGGAGCGTTTTCCCGGCGACATCGCGGAAAACGGCGCGGAGGCTTCGAGTCTCACCCCAAAAGGTTTCAGGCTGGGCAACGCGGTCTGGTCGGAAATAATATGAGGTCGATTGAAAAAGTACCAGCAAGTTTAAAGGAGCAAATGCAACCGAAAAAGATGTGGCTCCGAATTCGCCCGAATCTCCAACACGCAGGGTAGACAGCCGCCAAAGAAATGGATATGATTTAACCTGAGCGGATTTCGGGTTGCCGTTTATTTCAAGGAGGTGTGCAATTTGGCCGATCAGGTCGAAAAAAATGAAAAAGGGAAAAAAGTGAAAACAAGCGAGACTCAGCAGTCTTCGGTTCAAGAAAGGACGAAGACGCCGCTCATAAAACGCAGGGCGCTCATTACCGAGACGTGCCTCAGGGACGCGCATCAGTCGATCATGGCGACGCGCCTTCGTACGTCGGACATGCTTCCAATCTGCGAGGCGCTGGACGAGGTCGGATATAATTCGCTCGAAATGTGGGGCGGCGCCACGTTCGACTCCGCGATGAGATTCCTCGAGGAAGACCCGTGGGAACGCCTCCGCGAGATTCGCAAGCGCGTAAAAAAGACGAAGCTCCAGATGCTCCTTCGCGGGCAGAATCTTGTGGGTTACCGCCACTACGCGGACGACGTGGTGCGCGAGTTCGTGAAGCGAGCCATAGGCAACGGAATCGATATAGTGCGCGTCTTCGACGCCCTGAACGACCTTCGGAACATGGAAGTGGCGGCCGATCAGGTGAAACGCGAGGGCGGCCACCTTCAGCTCTCTATTTCCTACACGATATCGCCCGTCCATACCCTCGATCTTTTCGCGAAGCAGGCGCGCGACATGGCCGACATGGGAGCGGACTCGATATGCATCAAGGACATGGCGGGGTTGATGACTCCTGTGGCGGCGCGTCAGCTCGTCTCGGCCATCAAATCTAAAGTCGATCTTCCAGTGCAGCTCCACACGCACTATACCACCGGTCTCGCCGCAATGGCTTATCTGGAGGGCCTCGAATCCGGCGCGGACATCTGCGACTGCGCGATATCGCCTTTCGCAATGGGCACGAGCCAGCCGGCCACCGAATCGATAGTCGCGGCTCTGGCCGAAGGACCTCTCGACACAGGCATCTCCCTCGAAAAACTTCTGCCGGTTGCCAATTACTTTTCCGACATCAGGGTGAAGTACAAGGACATCATCATGGGCGTGTCGGGGGTCAACATCAATATACTGCTTTACCAGATACCGGGAGGGATGTACTCCAATCTTCAGAGCCAGTTGAAGGAGGGCAACGCCCTGGACAAACTCAAGGCCGTGCTGGAGGAAGTTCCGAGAGTGCGCGAGGAGATGGGTTATCCGCCGCTCGTCACGCCAACGAGCCAGATAGTCGGCACACAGGCTGCGATGAACGTCATGGTCGGCGAACGCTGGAAGATAATCCCGAAGGAAGTCAAAAATTATTTCCTCGGTCAGTACGGGCGCACACCCGCTCCGGTGAACAAGGAAATCCAGAAAAAAGCGGCGGAGGGCGAAACGCCGATTACGTGCAGGCCGGCGGACAACATCCCGTCTGAAATGGAAAAACTGAAACGTGAAGTCGGCGCTTGGGCGCTCCAGCCGGAAGATATTTTGTCCTACGCGATGTTTCCGCAGGTAGCGAAAGATTTTCTGCCGAAAAAATACGCGAGAATAACCAAAACCAACATCGGCCTAGACGTACCGATTGCCGAGGAAGCCTATCCCGTATAAAATCACAGATTGACGGTCGGGGTAAAACAGTGTAGAATTTCAAACGCTCGCGAAGGTGGTGGAAACGGTAGACACGCATGTTTCAGGAGCATGTGCCCGTAAGGGCATGGGGGTTCAAGTCCCCCCCTTCGCACCATTCTCCAAATCCGAAACAACCCCGGACAATCTCAAAACAGGCCCGAAGCCGCTTAAAATCAAGCCTTCGGGCCTGTTTTGGCAGTCTCAGATAATCAGATATAATTCCATATAATCTCACACATAACGACCTACAAATCGGACTGCACCCAAAAAAGGGGCGACCTACAAAATACCATTTACTGACATAAAGATAAAATCGCTTAAGCCAAGGGATGCTCATGGTGTTCAAGCGCAACGAGGACAGGGTGAACGGCACGATCGCTGATTTCAAAGGCGAGAT
>JAISDQ010000223.1 GCA_031264605.1 Synergistaceae bacterium
AAACTTCTCTGGACGCCCGACGTTTTGGCGCTCGATTCGCTGTACGAGGAGACGATAGACCGTTTCGGCCCGATTCCGCGCCCGCTCCAGTTTCTCTTCGACGTGTCGCGGATACGCATCGTAGGGGCGGATTTCGGGATATCCAAAATCCTGTGCGGCGCGGAGGAGACCGCCGTCCGCTGCGCGCAGGACAGCCCTCTTTTCAAAATGAAGCCGCCAAAAGGATGGTTCAGGCAATCACAAGGTTTTTTGGGTCCAGGCGGTTTATCTTCTCTGGGGCGTTTCGTCTCGCACATTGCTTCTTGATTGCGTGGATAAAAATCTCGCGGCTCCGTTATATGGATAATTATTTGTAGGGGTTCCGGCAATCGTCATTTATGCATTGGCATCATTGTTCAATTATTACATTTGATGAGTTTGTGAGCAACTTATCTATCGGGCAGCGTCCGAGGTTTTGATACCGTGGTACCCGCGTCAGCGGGACGTCTTGTCGTCCTTGAAGTGTCCGAAAAGCTGTCCGCGCTCCAGCGTGCCGCGCTGGGCGGAGTAGAAGTCTCCAAGGAAACGTCTGATTTCATGGGGCGGCAATGTGTCGGCGTAGCCGATTTTTCTCAGGATTTTGGCGCATATGCTGCCCAGCAGCTTGTCGGTTTCGGCGGTCTGCGGGCGGCGCAGACACTCTTCAAGCACTTGCAGTTCAAAAGAGCCGTATACGGCCAGTTGTTCCTGGGTGAAGGAATACCGGGCATTTTCGGCGGCGGCGCCGGAGGTTTGGGACGTTTGAAGGCTCAGGTCTTTCAGGAGCGCGCGTTTCGGCATCATTATGACCATGGTTCCGCCGAGGAAATCTCCGGCGCGAAGCCTGTCGCGGTTGAAGAAGGGCAGCGCCGTGACGCCTATGCTCCAACCGAAGGTCATGAGCGCGCTCCATCCGCCCATTTCCGATCTCAAGCCGATGGCCAGCGCCGCCGGAAGGAAGAATTCCACCTCGCGCATCAGGTTTCGGGCTATTATCGAAGATGGCTTGAGTTCCCCCCCTTTTCTCGATATCACGCGTATCCCGCAGATTTTTTTCCCCGGCGTGCGTCCCTGCCACGCAAGTTCGAAATGAAGGAAATACATGTTGCGGATCACGAAGGACAGGAAAAAAATCAGCGTCAGCCCCACCGCGATATTTACTCTGGCGAAAAACAGCAGCACGGCGATGATATACAGCGCCACGATCGCCGCTATCATGAATACCATGTCGAGCGCGAAAGCGGCCATCCGCTCTCCCCGGCTCGCCAGGCGCACCGTGAGTTCCACGCCCTCGGGGCTCACTATCGTGCGCGCCGGCCTGTTTACGCCGTGGAAAAGTTCTTCGACGCGGTCAGTTTTCGACGCCATCGTTTGACCTTCCCGCGAAGACGAAGTAGCACGTCCATAAAACGGCGGTCGCGGCGGCGAACGCGTATCGTCCCGGGGTATACGCTATCAGTTGTCTGAAGCCGCCCTCGATTATCCCGGCCACGAAGAACATCAGCACGCTTCCGACCGCCGTTTCGGCAATCTGGCGTCCTGCCGCCGCCAGGCTGTCGGCGCGCGGCATAGCGCCGGGGAAAATTATATTCCGCGCGATTGCGAGCCCGGCGGCGGCGGACAGCAATACCGCCAGTATCTCGGTGACGCCGTGAATAGAGAGCCAGCCGATGAAATCGACGGCGAGCCCTTTTTCGGCGTGGAGCGCCGTGAAAGCGCCGAGCGCCGCGCCGTTGTACGCGACCAGGAGGATTGTGGGCACGCCCAGGAGGAATCCCAGCCCGAAGCATAATATGCCGATTCTCGCGTTGTGCCGGAAAAGAGAGTTGGCGAAAACGACGAACGTATTGAGAAAGCCCGGCCAGGGAGCGAACAGTTCCTCTTCCATCAGCTCGCTTCGCGTGCTCGCCGGCCCCCGGCCCTGCGCCGCGCCCTCCGAGATGAACAGGCCAAAGTTGTTGACGTCAGCCCTCACCATCAAGTATCCGGCGATAGCCCCGACGAAAAACGCTATCGTGATTATCAGCAGCGGACGTCGTACGCTCCGCACAGCCCTCGGCCAGCCTTGCCTGAAAAATTCGGCGATGTTGCTGACCGCTCCCGTCCTGGGGCCGTATACCGCGAGATAAGCGCGGAACGTCAGGTTTTCGAGGTAGAGGAGCAGGTTGCGGTCGAGCGCGATGTTGCGGGCGACCGACAGGGACGAGACCGCCGAGCGGTAAAGCAGGGCGATTTCGGAGGATTCCGACGCCGAGAGCGCGCCGATCCCTCCGCGTTCGACCCGTTCGACCATGTCCGCGAGTTTTTCCCAGCCGTCCTCGCGCGCGCGGCGGAACTCGGCGCTTCGGAGAGTGATTTCTTTAACGGCGTTCGTTTGGGAGGGCGAATTGTAATTCATCTTCTACAGGAGCCCCATTTTTTTGATCAGAAGATACCGGTTCAACAGGGCGGACGATAGGCCCGCGGCGCTCGTGTCGAGACAGTGCACGCCCAGGCGCGCGATTCGCTCCAGCACGATATGCCGTTCGCGGATGAAGCCGTCCGCTATGACGGCCCTCGCGGCATCGGAGAAATCGGCTGGGGGAGCGGCTTCGAGGCGCGACAGCATCGTGTCGCGGAACATGACGAATATCACGACGTGCCTGCGCGTCATCCATTTCAGGCTTTCGATGAGGAGTTCCGCCTGTATGGCGTCGACGAATTCGGTAAACAAGACGACGAGCGTCCTTCGCGACAGGCGCGAGTTCAACTCGGCTATGCCGAGCGTGAAGTTGGTTTCCTCTGTGCGGTAGGCAAGTTCTGAGGCGAACCGCTGGAATTTCATGAAATGAGGCATCCCGCGTTCCGGCTTTATGAAGTTCCTGAACCGCACGTCGAAAGCGCATCCGCCCAGAAAATCCCCGTTGTAAAGGGAAACCCGTCCCAGCAGCAAACCGGCCATTATCGCCCTGTCGAGTTTGGACTGTCCTTCGAGAGGCTCCGTCATCAGCCGTCCGGTGTCGAACCCGAGCATTATATGGTGATTACGTTCCTGCCGAAATTCCTTGCACAGTATTTTCAGGTGTCGCGCCGAACTCTTCCAGTCGATAAGGCGGTAATCCATTCCGCGTTCGTAATCGCGGAGGTCGTCGAATTCCGTGCCGTCGCCCTTGAGCCGCTGAGATTTTGTCCCGTATTCCGCGTCGCGCGCGAAAAAGCGTATGGCCGCGTCGTAAACGCTTCTGATGTCCGGCGTGACGTCAACGCTTCCGTTCAGCCTGTCTCTCCTGATGAACTCCACGAGCCCCAGAGGCCCGCGCCACCTCAGCCAAACGGCGTCCAGAACGATCTTTCCCCTTCGGAGGGGGACGACGGGCAGCGATAAGTTCATCGCGCCCGACGCGGTTCCGAATGCCGCGCGCGGCGGCTCCATTTCCCCGCTCGCTTCGAGCAGAGCTTCAATCCTCACCGGCCTCCCGTAGCCGGCCGCGGTGACCGACAGCCTCACTTCGGAGCGCCGCCCCAAAAATATCTGCCGGGGACACGACGCTTCCAGGCCGACCCTTTTCGAATGGGGGGCCGACATGAAATCGCCGGCCATGAGCGCGACGACGGCCGCGGGGTAATAGAGCGCGGCGTGCCA
>JAISDQ010000001.1 GCA_031264605.1 Synergistaceae bacterium
TCTTGGTAAAAATTATAAAAGAATTCTTCAAGACGCCCCAAATCGTTAAAATACCTCTCGCCTCATCATTGTCGATATATTCATCCAGCAGGATAATTACCCCCTCTTTTGTTCAAAATCGCGCGTATTGAATTTTTCTCCGAAACGTGACGAATTATACTGTAGAATTATTAACGTTGGGAGACGTTTGTCAAGTCGGTTTTTGGGGTTACGCGAAAATGTAAGGTCAGCTTACCGCCGAAGGAGGATCAGTCGTTGGGACGTGGTATTGAGAAAATCACTGGAACTTGCAAGGCGTGGGGCAAGCCTTATCCGACTATACGAGCAATCCGCTCCGCGATTATATGTACGAGTGCAACAAAGGCCGGCATTTGTATTTCGTAAAAGACGAAAGCGAGGCGCTTGAAAAGCTGGGAGGTATTTCAGGAACTGTGTAATAGTAACTTGGTCGCGTCGATAATGAAAGATCATAGTATAACCCAACTCAACCCGCGGTTTCATGCTGTGCCGCGCGCCTTGTTTTTATCGGCAATTTCAGATATCATGCCGAAATGTGGATGGATTTTTTTGAAAGACAATGGGAGGAAATCTGGAAATGCGCATAAGAAATCCGCTGGTGATGGTCCCCGGCCCGACTCCGGTGGTTCGCTCGATACAGGAAGCTCTGGGACGCGAAACTATATCTTACAACGACCCCAGGCTGGTCGCGGATTTTAGCCTTCTCGTCGACGATCTCGTTAAACTCTGGAGATGTGACGGGATCGCTTTCGTGGTCGCGGGTTCGGGGACGATGGCGATGGAAATGGGGATCGCCAACGTTGCCGCCCGAAACGATAAAGTCCTCGTCTGCTCGAACGGTTATTTCGGCGACAGGTTCGCCGATATCTGCTCGCGAAAGGGTTTTGAAACCGAGGTTTTGAGAGCGCCCCGCTGGGGAGAGTCCGTAAACATAGCGGACGTCGACGCTAAGCTGAACGAAAAAAAATTCGGCGTCATTTGCGTAACTCACATAGAAACCTCGACCGGCGTGGAATTTCCGCTGCGAGAGTTCACGGAGATGATGCGCACGTCGCATCCGGACACCCTTGTCGTAGTCGACGGAGTCGCCTCCATGGGCGGCGTCGAATTCTACATGGACTGGGGAGTGGACGTGATGCTGAGCTGCTCGCAAAAGTGTTTCGGAACCGCTCCCGGCTTGTGTCTGCTCTGGGCGAGCGAAAGAGCTTTGGAGAAGCGAAAGGCCATGCCGCGTATTGCCGAGACGTATATCGACTTTGAAAAATGGGTGCCGGTCATGAGGGAACCGATGAAATACTGGGGAACGCCCGCCGTCAACATGATATGGTCGCTGTGCGAGGCCGTGAGAATAATAAAAGAGGAAGGTCTCGAAAACCGCTCCAGACGCCACAGGAAATACGCCTCCGCTATTCGCCGGTCGCTCGCCGCGATGGGTTTTTCCATGGGCGCGGACGAAAAAGTGGCCGCTCCCACGGTGACGGTATCCCTGTACCCCGATAATTGCGGCTTGGACGACGCGGTTTTTCGCGGAGCCGTGTACGGGGAAGGCGCGCATATCGCCGGGTGTCTTGGCGATTTTGCGGGAAAGGGATTCAGAATCGGGCATATGGGAAACATAGACGACAATATCGTCGTATCTCTGATTGCGTCCATTGAAAGGGCTTGCGTCAAACGCGGCTATCATATCGAGCCGGGAGCCGGGCTGGGAGTGTTGCAGCGAGCCCTTATCGAAGAGTGAGAGGGAGTCCTGTAAAAAAATTGACGGTTGCCCGGTCGGGCGAAATTTATTAGGGGAGGCGTGAGTGATGAACAATTACCTGTTTTTCGCCATTTTGGCGATCGCGGCCATATTGGTCGTATTCGTTGTATTGAGGATCATCGTCTATTTTGTCTCGTCAATTCCAAAATGGTTATACGTCCTGCTGATATTGTGCGCTATTTTCGGCGCCGCGTTCGTCGCTTTCGGTTCCGCCGTCACCAGAACGTTCGGTTTCTGAAGAGCGATGCCGCTGGAACACGGAGATTGACCCGATGAAAATTCTGGTGGACGCGGACGCGTGCCCCGTGAAAGAAATAGTTGTGCGAATGGCGAAGCGCCGGAATATACCTCTCGTAATGGTGATAGACACTTCGCACGAACTGAGCGACGGTTACGGCGAGGTCGTCACGGTGGATAAGGGGGCGGACAGCGCCGACTACGCCATCGCCGGACTGGCGTCGCGCGGGGATATCGTGGTGACGCAGGATTATGGATTGGCCGCGATGATTTTAGCCAAAGGGGCAAGAGCCATAAATCAGGACGGCATGATCTACACGAACGATAATATCGACAAATTGCTGACGAGAAGGTACGTCGGCCAGAAGATAAGACGGAGCGGCGGCAGAACGAAAGGGCCGAAAAAACGCACGAAGAATGACGATACGCATTTCGAGCATTCGTTCGACAGAATGCTCGGAGCCTGACTGTTCAGAGCGCGTCACAAAACACGGAGCGCCTGTGGCGCTGAATAACTCGCCGCGATTTCCGCAATGAATTCTTGTAGCATAGATTTTTTACGGGGCAAATCCGTGTGCGGATTTAACCCCGATCTGGCCTTGTTTACGTATTTTCCGCGAGCCGATACATTTAATTGAGTTTTTCGCGGGATTGAGATATATTTACAGCGTCATGATTTACAAAATATAACATAACCTTCTCTAAAAGGAGAGAGCGTAAATGTGGAAAAATTTGAAGATCAGCGCAAAGCTTTTGCTGGGGTTTGGCTTGGTATTGGCGGTATTCGCGGTAGCCGTCGGCGTGACATGGCACAACCTGACCGACCTTCGGGCGGATAACAGTTATCTCAAGGAGGCCGTCGTACCTTCCATGGCTATAACCAGCCGGTTGGAGCGGGAGGTATACGATCTTTTCCTGGCTGTGGATTCGATGCAGCTGCTGGAAAGCGAGGATTCCATCAAGTTCCTCGATGACGTGGAGGGTATTCCACTGAAGACGCTGGACGACGCCGTTTCCCTGCACGCGGTTTACCCTCAGCTTGACGCGTTGCAGTACATAGACGATAAAGTCGCTTCCCCGCTCGAGAATTACATTCAAATGCTGAACAAGCTGCAGGACGCTTTACGAAAAAAGAACGCGACGTTCAAGACACTGGCCGCGACCGGAGCTGAATTGGCCGATATGAGCGGCGAATTGGTGAAAGATCTCTTTGTTTACGCGAAAACCGAGGCAAGAGGCGGCAGGCTTACGGAGCGGCATATAGAAATTCTCGGCATGGCTCAGGATATCACGACGGACCTTCTGAATATCCGCTACTCGCTTCTGCGGCAAGTGGCAAGCAGTGACGTGAGCGAGATGTCCAAGACCGCCGGCGAGGCCATAGGAAAGGTCGAGAATACCATGCAGACAGTGATGGGCTTTTTCCCGGACGCTCAATTTCAGGAAACAGCCGGTCAGTTTCTGGAGAAACTCCCGGAGTACGAAAAACTCGTCATCGCTTTTGTGGATGACTTCAAGGCAATTCAGGCGGCTGACGCCGAAAGGGCGCCGTTTGTGACGCCTCTCAACACCGAATCGTCGGAGGCATCGAAAATAGGCCAGGATCGCGTCAGTTTTTCCGCGAATGAAAACCTGTCCGCCCTCGGGTCGAGCATCACCGTCCTTATAATAGCGGCTGTACTCGCCATCCTGATAGGTTTTATCGTCGCTTTCCTCATCTCCCGCAGCATTACAAAACCCCTTTCGACGATAGTCAAGCTGGCAAAACGCGCCGAAGACGGCGATCTGACTGTGGAGGAAGGCGATTTCAATTACGAGGGCAAGGACGAATTGGGAAGCCTTGTGGATGCAATCGCTAATATGGTAGCGGCGCAGGAGGAAACGGTTCGGCAGGTTGTGTCCGTATCGGAGAAACTTTCAGACAGCGCGAACAATCTGTCCTCTATTTCAGAGGAAACGAACGCTTCGATGGAGGAGGTCAAGGCTTCCATAGACGAGGTGTCGTCCTTGAGCGAAACCAACAGCACGGCGCTGGGGCAATGCAACGTCGGAGTCGAGGAAATGAGCGTGGGGGCCGATACGGTGGCCCAGTCGGCCACGGAAACCGCCGATTTCATCGCCAAGACGACCGGCGCTTCCAACAAGGCGATTCAGACGGTGAATAGCGTTATCGCGGGCATGCACAACGTGGATAAAAACGCCAAGGAGAGCGAGAGCAAAACCCGGCAGCTTGTTTCCTCCGTCGAGAATGTAAGCAGCTTTGTATCGGTCATCACCGGAATAGCCGACCAGACCAATCTTCTGGCGCTCAACGCCGCTATCGAGGCTGCGCGCGCCGGAGAAGTGGGGCGCGGATTTGCCGTGGTGGCGGAGGAGGTTCGCAAGCTCTCCGAGGAATCCGCGCGCGCGGCGCAGAATGTGAACGAGATAATCGCCGAACTCCAGAAAGGGGCGCAAGAGAGCATAGCCGCGACGGCTGAGGCGGGGCGCGCGCTCGTTGAAACCCTGGTTCAGGCGGAGCAGGCTCAGAAGGAATTGGACGGCGCGCTCGAGCAGATGAACAAGGCAAACGACTCCATACAGAATATAGCCGCCGTCGCGCAGGAACAGGCGGCGTCGAGCAAGGTAATGGCCACCGGTATTGACGGGGCGGCAAAATCGACGATGGAAGTGGTTGAAACGATCACGAATATCCGCCACGCCGCAGATGAAACGGCCAGCGCGGCGCAGGAAGTGGCTGAACAGTCCGAGGCTGTGAACCGCCACGCGGAGACCCTGACGGATATTTTATCCCGCTTCAAGGTGCATACCGCCGATTCGGCGCTGCAACAACAACCCGCGCTCAGGGCTCTTGCCGCGAAAAATTGATCTGAGGCCGTTCGGGCCGGGCGGCCCGCGGATGACGCGATGATTGAACGCGGGCGCGGGGCGGCGAAACGCCGTCTCGCGCCCGCGCGTTATCAGAAGCGGTGTTCCAGTCCCAGTGTGATTCCCCAGCCTGTCTTGGCGCCCGAGTAGCCGTACGTGCTCACGTTGACGCTCGTGTTTTTGCCGGCGTCGGCTTGCAGTCCCAATTCGCCGAACAGGCTGCCGCCCTTCAGCGACGGCGGGTTCGTGATGCCGTCTCCGCCCAGAAATCCGGCGGCCTGTCCTTTGAATTCATGTTCCCACGCCGCGCCGGCGAACGCTTTTATCGTGCCGGCCGTGTTTTTCCTGCTGAATTTCACGCCCACGCGGCTGCGAAGCGAATCCATGCCGTCCACTCGCACCTCGTCCCCGAAAGACGTGACGAACGAGTCGCCGTCGATGTGCGTGTATCGTCCCTGCGCGTACAGCTCGATACTGGCGTTGTGCTTCAGCGGTATATTGCGGCTGACGCCGATGTGGGCGCCGTAGTACGCGGCGCCGGTATCGTACGAATGTACCTCGGGATGTCTCAGCCACGGGTCGCGCGTCAGGGTGAACGAGCTGTCCACGCGCCCGCCCCTGACGAAAAGCTCGGCTTCTATTCCGCCGCCGAGTTCGCGTTTATGGAACAGGCCGCCGCCGACGCTCTTGGAATTACCTCCGCCGGTTACGCCGCCGTATCGGTAGACGTGGCTGAAAACGTCGTATTTCCCGTCTCCGTATTCGATGAAAGCGCCTGTCGCCGAGGTTCCGCTTTTACGGACATAAGCGACGGACGCCGAAAAGCCCTTGAAATCCAGCCAACTCCCCGTTTCGTACCTCACTCTGCCGTAACCGGCTTCCCCGCCGAATCCCGACTCTCCGTCAGCGAGCCGGCCCGCGAGATTATTCACCGCCGGCATCGAGGCGCCGGCGAAAACGTGATCCGTGTTGGCAAGGCCGGTGAGAGCCCCTTGAAGCAGGACGCGCGACGCGTCGGCGGTGAAATTGTTGTTAGCCGCGAGCCTGCCTGTGGCGGAATCCTCGTGGATATCCCAGTAATAACGTCTCAGGCCCGCCGTATACGCGAAATCATCGTGAACTTTCTCGGCGTCTCCGTTCCCCGCGACGTTTTTGCCGGAGTAGTGATAATTGCCGTCAGTCCCGGCGTATATG
>JAISDQ010000003.1 GCA_031264605.1 Synergistaceae bacterium
AGTTATTATCGCTGATTTCATGACGGCGCATTATCTATAACACCTCTCTTCAGACAATGCTTTATTTATGCCATTTTTTTGGATTTCGCGCAATACTTAGTTTTCAAACACGCCCTAGCGCAATCAAAATCTGAGGGGATTGCCCTTTTGACTTCCGACAGCAAATTGAGAGAATATCAGGTACCGCTTGTTTTTGTCGCAAGAAGTTGAGTCATGATGGCGACGACAAGCATAACTATTTATAAACAGCAACACGCCCGCAACGTTTGCCTCCGAACCGTGAAGCCGAACCGTTTGACAATGGGCCGCGCGAGATTCTATAATGAATTTAAGGTGTTTTTATAAAAATTCTGAATATTTCGGGGACAGTGAATGCCATGCTCGAAGGCGTTATATTTAACGGAAGACGCAAAATCATAGTTCAAATCATCGTGACGCTCATCGCCGCCGTGTTTTTCGGAACGAACCGGGGTGACGCGGCGAAGAGATTCGACCTGTCGGAGTTTGACGGGCCCAAAATGAAAGACCTCTATTACGTCATAACGCGGGATATGGACGCCGCGCTCCTGGCCATGTCCACGGACAGGCTCGACGTGCTGCCCAATATCTACCGCCCCGTCGACGTCGATCGGCTGCGCGCCGACGGCGAAGCGGAACTGTCGATGGCGGCGTCGTTTCATGGGTTTTTTCTGACGTTCAACACCCGCAAGTTTCCGTGGGATCAGAAAGCGCTCCGCCAGGCCGCGGCGCAGGTTGTAGAGAGGAGAAAGTGGGTGCGTGACCTATTCTCCGGGTACTGCGAGCCGATGTCGAGTTTTCTGCCGGCTATTTCCCCATTCTGCGATACGGACGCGCTGTCACCGCCCCGGGGCGCGGACGAGGCGCGCAAAAGGCTCGAAGAGGCGGGATGGACGTGGAACCGGTCGGGGTGGCTCGTCACTCCTGACGGGCGGGAGCTGCCCACGACTAAGATACTTTGCCCGCCTTCCTCCGTGGCCGCCACCAGCACGGAAATCGCCGCCCTTTTTGCCGAAGCCCTGATATCCATAGGCGTGCCGTCCGAGATCGAACCGCTCGATTTCCAGACCATGCTGGCGCGCGTGGACGTGGGGGATTTCGACGCTTGCACGAACGCCTGGACGATGTCGCGCGACCCGGACGTGCTTTACTCCTTCTATCACTCCTCAATGGACGTGGAGGGGGGATACAACATAAGCGGCATCTCTGACCGCGAACTCGACGAGGCTCTGTCGGAGCTGCGGTACGCTCCCGACGAGAGCGCCGCGCGGGAGGCGTCGTCGCGCTCGCAAAGGCTTCTCGCCGGATTATGCCCCGTGATTCCTCTCTACAGCCGTTATTCCATATCGGCGATGAGCAAAAACTGGGACGGAATATTTGAAACGGACCGCAACACGTCGGATAACCTCATGACGCTGATCTCCATGACCCCGAAGGGCGGCGGGGAACGCCCCATATATTGGAACATCCAGGAAGAACTCAGGACGCTGAATCCTCTCGTGTCGTCGACAGCGTACGATTGGGAAGTGCTGGGCACGATATACGACACGCTGATGTCGGTCGATCCGTACACGTTCGAGGACATGCCGTGGCTCGCGGAAAAATGGTCGATCGAGACGGGCGAGAAGGGTTCGGTGCTCAATTTCACGCTGCGCGGCGGCCTCGCGTGGCAGGACGGGCGTCCCCTCACCGTCGAGGACGTCGCGTATTCCATCCAATTCATAAAGGACAACAGCGTCCCCAGATTTTTCGACAGCGTGAAGGACATCGAATCCATCGAATACGACAAAGACGCGCGTACACTGCGGGTGACGATGTCCAACGTCAGTTACTGGCATCTGCACAATATCGGCGGAAGCGTGCTCGTCATGCCCAAGCACATTCTTGAAAACGTCCCCGACTGGCGCGCGTGGCAGCCGGGGAACCGTCCTCACAAAGCGCTCGACGGCACGGAACTGACCGAGCTGATAGGAAGCGGCCCCTTCACTTTCAGGGAATCGAGGACAGGAGAATACGTCCATATGACCCGCAACGAAAATTACTTCCTTTTCAGGAAAGAGGCCAGATGAAAACGTTTTTGAAACGGGCCGGAGGCGCGCTTGCCGTACTGGCCGCAGTGTTGGTGCTGAACTTCTTTCTGTTCAGGATAATGCCCGGCGACCCTCTCACGGCCATCGTCGACCCGAGGTTTTCGCCCGAGGCGAAAGCCGCTCTCGCGTCCCAGTGGGGGCTCGACAGGCCGATATCGGAACAATTTCTCGTGTACGTCAGGGAGATGCTGTCATTCCGCTTTGGACTGTCGATGATGACCGGCGCGCCGGTTTGGGACGAACTCAAGAACCGCGTGCCGAACACTGTGGCGCTCCTTCTGCCGTCGCTCGTCTTCTCCACGCTGCTCGGCCTGTGGCTCGGCATAAAAGCGGCGTTGAGGCGCGGTTCGCTGGTGGAAAGGATAGTGCTTCTCGGCGGGGCCGTTTCGTTCTCGTTTCCGTCGTTTTTCGTGCAGTTGCTTCTGCTGATGTGCTTTTCGTACGCGTTCCCCCTGTTTCCGCTGAGGGGCACTTCCTCCGTCCCCCCTCCCGAGGGGTTCGCGGCGGCGCTCGATTACGTATGGCACCTCGCCCTGCCGGTGTTTTCGCTCACGATACTCGGTTTCGGCGGTTTCGCCCTCTATATCCGCAACATGATGGTCAAGGCGCTGGGCGAGGATTACGTCACGATGGCGCGCGCGCGGGGGCTCGCTCCCCGCCGCGTGGTGTGGAATCACGCGTTCAGGAGCATCCTGCCGCCCGTGCTCACGATCGTCCTGATGTCGCTTCCCGGGATTGTGGGCGGAGCGGTCATAACCGAGACGGTATTCTCGATGAACGGAGTCGGGCGCTTTTTGCTCGAAGCGACCAACTCGCACGACTACCCGGCCGCCAGCGCGGCGTTCTTCCTGTTAGCGCTTCTGACCGTCATTTGCAACCTGATAGCCGACATCTGCTACGTGATCGTGGATCCCCGCGTGAGAAGGGAAGCGGCCCATGAGTAAGCCGCGCGGCGGTTTCAGCGCGGCGGTCCTGAGCTTGCTGGCTCTGCTCGCCATATTCGGCCCGAACGTCTTCGGGCTGAAAGACGGCGAGATGGCTCCTCCTTATTCGAAACCGTCATGGATGGACAAGTCGATCGTCTCCGCCGAGACGCTCACGGTAAAAAGCGACGCCTCGCGCGGCGACGTGTCGTATTCGGAAAACATCAGATGGAATTACGCGCCCCCAAAACGCGTATCGTTCACCGGAAGGCTCGACTTCGGCAGGATCGAATGGGTGACGCCGAACCGCGCGTTCGTCCTCTCCGACAAACCCGGCGAAATAGACCTGGACGCTCGCGACATTCCCTTCAAAAGGGCTATGGGAGCCGATCCTTTCGATGATATGGCGTCCGTTTTATTTCCGGTTTCCGGGGATTATTCGCTCCGCGTCGTCGGACAGGGCGAGATCAGCATGAGAGCGGAAGGCGGCAGGTGGGGACTCCTCGGAACCGACCACAGGGGACGCGACACGGCGACTCTCTTCGTGCGCGGAATCCGCGTATCGCTGATGGTGGGGATTGCGGCGACTTTCATCGCGGCGGTGCTCGGGATGTCCCTGGGCCTTATATCGGGATACGCCGGAGGAATAGTGGATTCGCTGATAATGAGGATCGTCGACGTCCTGATGTCAATTCCGACGCTGCCGATACTCATGGTGCTTTCGAGCGTGTGGGGCAAAGGGCTTTGGAACCTGATCGCGGTTCTGTCGATATTCTCGTGGATGGGAACCGCGCGAACGGTGCGCGCGATAACGCTGTCGCTGAGGGACGCGCCGTGGGTCGAGGGGCTCAGGGCGCTGGGGGCGAAAAGAAATTACATCGTGTTCCGCCATCTCCTGCCCGAGACGCTGCCGCTTCTTCTGGCCAATATCGCGCTCGGCGTTCCGGGGGCCATACTGGCGGAAGCCGGAATATCGTTCCTCGGGCTGTCTGACCCCAGACTGCCCTCCTGGGGACGGATGCTGCACGAAGCTCACGCGTACGGCGCGTTCACCACCGGCGCGTGGTGGACGATACTGCCTCCCGGCCTGGGGATAGCCGTCATCTGCCTCGTATTCATGGACATCGGGCGCAAACTGGAGGAACGGGCCGATCCGCGCCTTGCGGCCGCCGCGCGTCCCGACGCCGAAAGCGTGAAAGAGGCGCTCGAATGAGCGAAAACCCGCGGCCGGTATCGCTCGATATCGAAGATTGGTCTGTCACCTACGCCGGCGGAAAAAAACAGGTCCGCGCGGTAAAAAACTGCTCTCTCTCCGTGGCGCGCGGTAAAATCGCGGGGCTTGTGGGCGAGTCCGGAAGCGGCAAATCAACCCTGTTGATGTCGGTTCCGAAACTCCTGCCGGCCGGAACCGTCACCGGCGGCCGCATTCGGTGCGCCGGGCAGGAAATTTCGAGCCTCGGCGAGGACGCGATCAACCTCTGGAGGTGGCGGCGCATCGCGCTGGTTCCCCAGGGAGCGATGAACTCGTTCACCCCTCACCTCACGATAGAGCGCCATATATCCGAGGTATTGAATCGCCACCTCGGCTCCTCTAAAAAAGAATGCGCGGAAAAAGCGGCTGAACTCGCCGCCATGACGGGACTCGAAAAAGGCGCGCTGCACAGGTATCCGCACGAGCTGTCGGGCGGGCAAAAGCAGCGCGCGGCTCTCTCGGTCGCCCTGGCGTGCGAACCTGATTTTCTTCTGGCCGACGAACCGACGACCGCGCTCGACGTGATCACGCAGAAGGACGTGCTGGAGACGATAGTCTCCCTGGTGCGCGAACGAGGGATGGGCTTGCTGCTAGTGACCCATGACCTGCCTCTCGCGGCGGCGGTGAGCGATTCGCTCGTCGTCATGAAGGACGGGGAATTCGTCGAACATGGGCCGCCCCGCGAGGTGAGCCGTTCCCCCCGGCATCCGTACACTAAAAAACTCGTCGCGGCAATCATAGACATGGAGAGCGGGACATGACGGCGGGCGTGATTTTGGAAGTCAAAAATCTGGGCTTGCAATTCCGCGGAAGGTACCGCTTCCTCCGCGGAAGGGCCCCGAACGTTAAAGCGCTCGACTCAGTGTCATTTTCGCTGGGGCGCGGGGATACGCTTGCCGTCATAGGCGAGTCCGGAAGCGGCAAGACCAGTCTTCTTAGGGCGGTCATGGGCCTGCTTCCCCCGTGTGAGGGCGACATCGAATTGTGGGGGAAATCCGTAAAGTCCATGAGCGCCGGCGAACGCTCCGAAACCCGCCGCCGCTGCGGATACGTGCTTCAGGATCCTTACAGCTCCCTCCCCCCGACCATGTCGGTGATGGACGCGGTCACAGAGCCGTGGAACCTGGTCAATCGCGGGCGCGGAAAGCGCGAAGAGGGTTTGAGCCGCGCGCGTTCTCTGCTTTTGGAGATGAAACTGCCCGAGGACCTTTGGTCCTCCCGCGTGCGGTATTCGCTGTCCGGAGGCCAGAGACAGAGGGTCGCGGTCGCCCGCGCCCTGATATTGGAACCGGAGATTCTGCTCTGCGACGAACCCACGGCGATGCAGGACATCTCGACCAGAGGAGAGGTGATCGAAGTCCTGCAAAGACGGGTCGACGCGGGAATGGCCATGATGCTAGTGACTCACGATCTTTTCCTCGCGCGCCGGGCGGCAAGGCGCGGCATAGTGCTGAACAAAGGAATGATAGCTGACGCGGGCGACACCGAACAACTGCTGCGCAACCCGACGCACGAATACACCCGCGCGCTGGTCGCCGCTCTGCCAAGAATATAACCGCCGGTATTTTTACTTTTTCCCCATAAGTTCCCTGCCTATAGAGAACGATTTGCCGGCGGACTCGCCGACCGTGAAATATTCCGCGCCTCCCGTCATTGGCGCGTACGCTATCGGCGACAGTTTTCGCAAGTCGGCGTTTCCTTTTTCGTCGAGGTACTTCCCGTCGATCCAGGCGGCTGCGACTTCTCCCACGAACAGGTCGTGGCTCCCGAGTTTCAGAGAACCTATGAGTTTGCATTCCATGCAGACCGGAAATTCGGCCACGACAGGCGCGTCGGTGAACTGTCCCTTCATCGCCGTAAGCCCGGCGGACGCCAGCTTATCCACGTCGCGCCCCGAAACCAGCCCGCAAAAATCGGCTATTTTCGATTGCGACGACGACGGCACGCAGACGGTGAACTCGCGTTTATCCAATATAGCCTCGTGAGTATATCTCGAAGGGCGCACTGATATCTGAACGGCAGGCGGCTCGCTGCAGCATATGCCCGCCCAGGCCAGCGCGGCCAGATTTGCCCTGCCGTTTTTGCCGTAAGTGCCGCACAACACTATGGGCGTCGGGAAAAGAAATGTCTTCGCCCCCATGTTCTTCTTGCCTTCGAACATTTATACAGCCTCCCTTTTCGCGGTTTCCTCGCGTAACGTTTTGTTTTATGCCAAATTGCGGTCAAAAACGCGGTAACGATGCCGCTGAACTATGCGACGGCCCCTTATTTCAAATTGATCTTTACGGCAATCTTGTCGCAAGATATTCGGCAAGCGCTTTCACGTCGTAAAAGACCATGCCTGGGTTCATTTTTTCGAGAATTTCCGGCTCCGCCGTGGAGGCCCAGGCGGCGCTCGCGACCGCGCAGGACAATTCGCGCGCCGACGTGATATCGCTCGGCGCGTCGCCAACATAAAGCGTCTCCTCGGGAGCGGCGCCAAATTTTTCGAGCACTCTCCCTATTCCCTCGGTCTTGGTGGGACGTTCGGCTATGCCGGTCTCTATGGCGTCGAACGCGTCCGTCATCCCGAATTTTTCGAGCGATATATCGAGCGACCCGCGCGCCTTCCCGGTGACGAGCGCGCAGACAGCGCCTCTTCGCTTGATTTCCGCGATGAGTTCCCTTATTCCGTCGAAAGGCTCGGGGCACATCCTGTCGTGAAGTTCCCCGTAACGTTCGAGATAAAGGGCCAACCCCTCCTTAACCTTACCGGGCAGTATGCCTCTCACCGTTCCTTCCTCAGAAGGGCCGAAGTACCTAGTTATCTCCTCGTCCGATATATCTCCCCCCGCGAGTTTCCTGAATACCTCGCGGAAAGAGGCGAGAGCCAACGGCAACGTATCGCCGGTCGTGCCGTCGAGATCGAAAATAACGCACCTGTACATAACTTACCTCCAACAGCGCGGCCGGGACGAATTTCGTCTTATATCCCGAACCGCTCACAATTTACGTCTATTATCGCACCAATGAAAATTATGTCATTTTAGTCAATATAAGTCATCCGTTTTGTACGCGTTTTAAGTTTTAAAAACGTACAATTACTCATCAAAAAGACGGAGAGAGATGATATACTTCCAAAACAAAATCGTTTTAAATTGCCAAGGAGGTTATATTATGGACCGAAAGGGAATAATAACCATGAAGGGCAACCCACTCACGCTGTCCGGCAGCCCGGTCAGGGCCGGCGACAAAGCGCCGGATTTTGTGGTATTGGACAAAGATATGAAGGAAAAAAGCCTGAAGGATTACGCCGGCAAAGTCAAGCTGATATCGGTCACCCCGTCGCTTGACACGCCGGTGTGCGACATTCAGATACACGCGTTCGAGCGGGAAGCGACCGGTATGTCCGATGAAGCGGTGGTTCTCAACATCAGCGCCGACCTTCCGTTCGCGATAAAACGCTTTTGTTCGGCGGGCGGAATCGAGAGGGTGGAAGCTCTCTCGGATCACCGCGACCTGTCATTCGGAAACGCCTACGGCGAAGTGATAAAGGAATTGCGGTTACTGGCGCGTTCGGTATTCGTGATCGACAAAAACGACGCCGTCCGCTATGTCGAACAGTTGAGCGAGGTCACTGACGAGCCGGACTACGACGCGGCCCTGAAAGCCCTCAAATCCGCGCTGTGATAGATTTGGGCCAAAAATCGCCCGGCTCCGCCGGCGTGCGGTTTTTGGTATATTGACCGGGAAGACCCTGATGTCCGTTATTTCTCTCGTCCGTCTGTCGGCGGACGACAATGTGGCGTCGGCGCCTTACGGAGGCGGTTTGGGGGACGTTTCAGGAGACGTTATCCTTTTATCCGACGTTCCCCCCTGCCATAAAGTGGCTTGCGCCGACATCGCGCCGGGAGAAAGCGTCGTCAAATACGGATTTCCGATCGGCGTGGCGAGCCGGGTTATAAAAAAGGGCGAGTGGGTGCACGATCACAATATTTG
>JAISDQ010000007.1 GCA_031264605.1 Synergistaceae bacterium
TATCTCGAATCCGCGCTGTCCGCGTCTTTGCGGGATGAATCAGTTTGGGGCGGTTTAAGGTCTGTGTATTGACGAAGTTCGTCGAGTTCCTCAAGCGAAAGACCGGTTCCCTGCGCTACCTGTTCGACGGGAAATCCCATTTTCAGGAAGTTTTGCGCGGCTTCAAACATGCTTTCCTGTCTGCCTTCTTGTCTGCCTTCTTGTCTCGCGTCGCGCATATCAAGCTCTCTCACCACTTCACTCACTGGCCTGAACTGCATTTTCCACGCCTCCTTCACCTTCGGGTCGATATCCGTTTTGTCTATTCCAAGTATATTGTGAGCAAAACGCCGGAACGACAGCGCTTTTTTTTCGTCCGAAACACGTTCTTTTATCATTCCGAGAATCTCAAGGGAATACTCCCCGCGTTTAAACGAATTGCCGTCGGCTTCCAGCATCCTTTTGGCCGCCAGCAGCGGAATGGCGAAAACCCGGCCGTCACGCTTCAATTCTTCCGCGTTCGTCCTGGCTACGCTGTAAACGTTGAACTTAAAATGAACCGACGTTCCCGCATATTCAACGCGGTAATTATTTACCGGTTTCATCTTCCCGGTATAGACGGCCAGACACGTAACGGGAATCCTATGCTCGTCGCTGGCCCTATACCATGACTCGAACATATGTTTTTGCAGCCCTTTTTTGGGATTATGCTGCTGTTCGATTATGAACAGGGCGCGTGACGTATTTCCATCTATCAGAGGAATCTTGAAACATAAATCCGAAATCACTCTGCCTTTGTCCGACTTGCCGCCGATGACCGGATGTTCGATCCCGGACATAGCCGGTTCTTGGGAGTAATCCCTTTTCGCCGCAAGTTCCGGTATGAAAAAAGAGATTGCGTCGTCGACATTTTTCGCGATTATTTCTTTCCAATTTGAATCATTTCGGTGTTCATGTTCGTCCTGTTCGTTTATCACGCGGCATCATCCTTTTAATGTGAAATATTATACCAACTCTCCGTTTATTTCACATCCTTATCTCTGTTTCTTTCCGTGTCATTGGATTTACGTTAAAATGACAACGGCGGTTTTTGACGTATAATTCAATTGCGCGTTTTGCTAAATACGCGGCCGGTTGGCATGAAGAGGCGGTAATGTGGAGATAAACGATATATTGCGGAGCGTCAGGGACGGTTCCCTGTCCCCGGACGAGGCGGAGCGCCTCATAAAATACAGGCCGTTCGACGACTTGGGTTACGCCATGGTCGATCACCACAGGGAAATACGCCAGGGCATCCCCGAGGTGATATTCTGCGGCGGGAAGACGCCCGCGCAGGTTCGCGGCATCGTGGAAAACATGCTCGCGCGCGAGGCCGAACGGATACTCGGGACGCACGCAAGCGCGGAAATATTCGAGCAGGCGAGGCTTGCCGCGCCGAACGCCGCGTTTCATCCGGCGGCCCGCGTATTCACGGTCGGCGCGGGTAAAACGCCGAAAGCGGGAAAAATTCTCGTCGCGGCGGCGGGCACGTCGGACTTGCCAGTGGCCGAAGAAGCCGCCGTAACGGCCGATTTTTTCGGAAACGGCGTCGAACGCGCGTATGACGTTGGCGTGGCGGGGCTTCACAGGTTATTGTCGAAACTCGACGCGATAGGACAGGCGGATGTGATAATTGTGACGGCCGGCATGGAAGGGGCGCTCGCCTCGGTGATCGGAGGGCTGACCGATATGCCCGTAATCGCCGTGCCCACGAGCGTCGGATACGGCGCGAACTTTCACGGGCTCTCCGCCCTTCTCGCGATGCTCAATTGCTGCGCCAGCGGCGTGGGCGTGGTCAACATCGACAACGGTTTCGGCGCCGCGTGCCTCGCTAACCGCGTCATCAGAATGGCCGAAAAATTCAAGCGCCGCTCTTAGAGGTTCCCGAACTCGACGGATCAGGCTCCCAGCAGCTCGACCAGGGAATCGACGGCTTCGCGTTCGTCGCCGCCTTCGGCCGACAGCTCGATCTCGGTACCTTTTCCGGCGCCCATGGACAGCACCATCACTATTGATTTGGCGTTGACCCTTTTTTCGTCCGACGTTTTACCCACCGTTATAACGGAGGAAAACCGGTTCGCGCGGCGCACGAAATCCGACGCTGACCGCGCGTGCAAACCGGCTGAGTTGGTTATCGTGATTGTCTTGGAATACATATCGTCACATCCCGATTTTAAAACTCGATATGGCGTTCGAGAAATTCCTTTATCTCCCCGCCGGTCGGCAAATTGACGACGGAGGCGGCGCAGCGCTCCATTTCTGCGATAGAGTGCGTGCGTATGAATTTCTTCAGTCCGGGCAGGGCGTCCGGGCTGGCCGACAGCTTGCGGATACCGAAACCCATCAGCACAGCCGCCGCGAGCGGATCGCCTCCCATCTCGCCGCATATGCCTATCGGTTTTCCGCGCCTAGTGAACGCGTCGACAGCAAATTTCATCAGGCGCAGCACCGCGGGGTGAAACGGCTCGTAATACTCGGCCACGCCGGGGTTCATCCGGTCTACGGCCAGCGTATACTGACACAGGTCGTTCGAGCCGATGCTCGCGAAATCAACCTCATCCGCCACAATATCCGCGATGACGGCAACCGAGGGAACCTCTATCATCACGCCTACTTTCACATCGGGCGCGGCGTGAACGCCCTCCGACGCAAGTTCGCGCTTCACATCGCCGATTATCAGCTTCGCCCGTCTTATGTCGTTCACGCCACTTACCATCGGAAGCATCAGCCATAAATGCCCGGCAGCGGACGCCCTGAGCGCGGCGCGAAGCTGAGTTTTGAAAATATCCCGCCTTTTCAGGCAAAGCCGTATTCCCCTGAGACCGAGAAACGGATTGCCCTCCCTCGGCAGGTCGAACGCGGGATAATCTTTGTCTCCGCCTATATCGACGGTGCGCAGTATGACGTCTTTGCCGGCGAAGGCTTCGAGCACGCGCTCGTAAACCTTGCGCTGCTTCTCCTCGGCGGGAGGGACGGCCTTGTCCATGAACATGTATTCGGTGCGGAACAGGCCGACCGAATCCGCGATCTGCGCC
>JAISDQ010000051.1 GCA_031264605.1 Synergistaceae bacterium
GCCGTCGGACTGACGCCCACGACGGAAATTCTGTCGCAGGCCGGGTGCAAAATGAAATACGTGCCGCAGCTCTGCGGTTTTGTGCCGCTGCGCGACAGAACCATGCGTACGACTAACCCCGATTTCTGGTGCGCCGGAGACGCGACCGGGATCGAGGAAGCGAGCGCGGCTATGGTCGAAGGCCGTATCGCGGGTCTGTGCGCGGCGAAAAGCCTCGATTTGCCGGTGAAGATGGAGAAATTCGACGAATACTGGTCGAGGCTGAACCATCTGCGCGCGGGAGAAGTTGGCGAAAAGATACGCGCCGGGGTGTCCCTGGTGCTTCGCGAACGTTGGGAGGACTGAAACCATGACGGAGAACGAAATGCTCTTTAACAGCGGAGTTCTGACCGGCGAACGCAAGGGCGCGGTCCGACCTCCTGAGAACGTCTGGCGCGGCAAAAAAGGCGGGCTGGCAGTCGTCGAATGTCCGCAGAGAATTCCGTGCAACCCATGCAACACAAGCTGTCCCGCGGGAGCGATCACACCCTTTTCCGACATCAACGACACGCCCGAGATAGAATATTCGAAATGCACCGGATGCGCCATATGCGCCGCAGTATGTCCCGGCCTGGCCTGTTTCGTCATCGACCTGTCCTTCGCGCCGGACAAAGCTCTCTACAAGCTGCCCTACGAAATGCTTCCGATCCCGGCGAAAGGCGACGCCGTAGACTGTCTCGACAGGACGGGCAAAACGGTCGCCAAGGGAACCGTGGAGGCGGTGACCGAGCCCAAAAAAGACAGGACTCGCGTGGTCCATGTGTCCGCGCCGAAAGAACTCGCGGACGACATAAGGGCGATAAGGGTGGTGAAGTAAAGTGCCGGACAAAGAGAACGACATCATTGTCTGCCGGTGCGAGGAGATAACGCTCGGCGAGATACGCGGGTGGATAGACAGAGGCTGCGACACCGTGGGCGAGATCAAGAGGGTGCTGCGCGCTGGAATGGGACCGTGTCAGGGGCGCGGCTGCCAGGATATTATAATGAGAGAGATATCGAGAAGGCTGAACATCCCTCTGGATCAGGTGGAGGCCGGAACCGTGCGTCCGCCGGTCAAACCGATAAAAATAGGCCTCCTCGCGGACGGGGGTGAGTAGCCGTGGAGTGGAAGAACAAAGCTGACGTGGTTATCATAGGCGGCGGCATTATCGGCACGGCCACGGCGTATAATCTCGCCAAATTCGGCCGCGGGGACGTAGTGGTTTTGGAAAAGGGCGCGGTGTGCAGCGGTTCGACCGGCAGATGCGGCGCCGGCATCAGGGCGCAGTGGGGAACCGAGATGAACTGCCGTCTCGGGCTCGCGTGCCTCGACATATTCGAGCAGCTCGACGACGAACTGGGACTGCCGACGGGACTGAACCAGGGCGGTTACCTGCTCGTGGCCTATAGCGATAAGGAATTCGAGAATCTTAAAAAGGGAATGGCCCTTCAGAACGCTTTGGGGGTCAGGACGAAAGTCGTCTCGCTCTCCGAGGCCCGCGAGATATGTCCGGCACTCGACGCTTCCGACGCGGTCGGATTTACGTATCACGCGCGCGACGGACACGCCGACCCGTTCCTCACCACGTTCGCCTATCTGGAGGCGGCGAAACGTCTTGGCGTGTCATATTTCAAGAACACAGAGGCCACTGGAGTGACGGTCAAGGGCGGCAAAGCTGTCGGGGTGGACACCGCGAAAGGCCATATCGACGCCGACGTGGTCATCAACTGCGCCGGGCCCTACGCGCAGTACATCGCGAAACTTGGCGGAATCGACATCCCCAACTGGGGCGAGCGCCACGAGGCGCTTATCACCGAGCCGGTGGAGCCGGGGGTATGCCCGCCGATGCTGATGAGTTTCTCGGGAAATTACTATATCCAACAGCGCCCGCACGGATCGATAATATGCGGCGTCAGCCCGGCGGGGCACCCGCAGGACTTCAAAATGCGCAGCACGTGGCAATTTATAACGCACATGAGCGGGGTTTTGAGGAAAATGCTGCCGTCGGTCAAGGATATACGCGTGGTTCGCCATTGGGCGGGATTGTATGATATGACGCCCGACGGTTCTCCGATAATAGGCGAGACCGACGTCAAAAATTTCTATCACTCGACCGGCTATTCGGGCCACGGATTCATGCTTGGCCCCATAGCGGGGCGCATACTGGCGCAGCATCTCACCGGAAGCAAACCCGACATCGACTTCTCCAAACTCGATTACAGGCGTTTCGCGCGCGGCGAACTGATCATCGAACCGAACATAACCTGACGCGCGCGGAAGGACGCGCCAGGCTGGTACATACGAAGCCATCGAGGGGCGGACGCCGAAGTCCGCCCCTCGGCGTATGCTCCGGCATGAAGAAACGCCGTAATTTCGGCTGGGCGCGATGACGCCGGTTCCAAAATTATTTTGCGCATTTATGTAACTTTTGTTTTGTTGACAATCCATCGGGCGTACTTATAATGACAAGATAAAAGGTCTTTTGAGGTGCGAATATGAATTGGAAACGCGTCCCGCGCGAAAATATCCCGCAATTGCTTTTCCTGCTCGCTGCTTTTATGTTCATGGCGGCGGCGAGTTATTATTCGGTGAAATCCATCACGGAAAACCAGATGAGCGAAAGCGCCGAGGGCATGCTCAGGCAGGCCGAGTCGAATATCAAAGTCAGCTTCCGGGAATTGGAGACGGCCATTTCCAACGCCTCGCTTTCCATTACTCACATAATAGAGGGCGGGGGCGCTCAGGACGAAGTGAGGAGATTTTTCAACGACACCGCGGACTGGTTCCTGGCCGACGCCGACAGGTGGCTGGCGTATCGCGGGATATACGGGGCGGTGCGGGGGGAATTTATCGACGGCACGAGGTGGAATCCGCCGCCGGGTTATGATTTTTCCGCGCAGCCATGGTTCATATCGGCCAGGGAAGCAAAAGGCCGCGTCGCGGTCACCGCGCTCAGCCCCGACGTCAGAGGGACGGACGCCGCCAATCCGGGCGGGGTGATTGTCTCCGTCTCGCGGGAGGTGTACGGAACGGACCGCGGATATCTGGGTACAGTGGCAATCGACGTGTACCCGGAGCCGTTTTTCAGGGGCGTCGTCTCGCTCTCGCCGGTCGGCGGCGGTTACGGCATGATCGTGAACGACGCGCTCAAAATAATGGCCCACAAGAACGCCGGCCTTATCGACGAACCGATGGCGGGCGTTTCGGAAGGATTTGGGGAATTGGCCGAAGCGCTCGCCGCCGGGCGTGAAATATCCGGCAAAGTGATTGCGGACTGGGACGGAGTTCGGCGAATAGCCTTTTTCAGAAAAATTTACAACGGATGGTACGTCGGAACGCTGATCCCCGCGGACAAATTTTACGGGCCCGCGCGCCTCGCCGCCGTCAGCCTCTCCGTTCTGGGCGTCCTGATGTTCTTCCCGCCGGGCGTCGCGCTGCGCCGCCCCGGCGGCGGGAAAACGCGTTCCGGCAAAGAAAGCGGAAGCAAGGCCGGCTCCCTCGCCGTGACGAATAGCGAGATAAACGCGCCCACGAACGCCGCGGACATGCCGGCGAACACGCCCGAGGAGAACGCGGTTTCGGACGGTGTTTCCCCTCCGTCCGCATTTACGCGCGGCGTCGATGGGATCGACCTGGAATGCGCGCTGGAGGGCCTCGATGGAAACCGTGAACTGCTATTCAGGGTCATACGCACGTATATCAAGCATACTTCGGTACTGCTGGATAAAATAGGCTCCCCGTCGGCGGACGGCCTCGGAGAGTACGCGATCATTGTCCACGGCATCAAAGGCAGCAGTTCGAGCCTGCACGC
>JAISDQ010000060.1 GCA_031264605.1 Synergistaceae bacterium
CTGTACACCGTAGTTATCTCTGAGATATTGACGCTCGCGGCCAGCCGGCCGTCAACGAGCGCTTCGCTTATGCGGTTCGCTTCCTCGATGTCCGCGCAAAGCACGCTGATCTCGTGCACGGCCGCCATTTTGAGCATGAGTTCGCCGATTTCCCTCGCTTTGGCCTCCCACGTCTCCAGACTGCCCACGTTGCAGAGCACGATATCGGACATGGCCCGTTTTTTGCCCGCCCCTATGAGAAATTTTTCCCTGGCCGCCATCTCGTCTTCGTCCCAGCCGCGCGACGCGTTTCTCGACATTCGCAAGTCATCGGTCGACGTGACGCATATCACGCAGTCTATCAGGTCGAACCAGCCAAGTTCGAAGAGCAGCGGTATCTCCAGCACCACCCAGCCGCCCAGATTGTGGAATATCTTCGAGGTCTCGGACATGGCCCACGGATGCACCATCTCCGACGCGAAGCGGCATTCGTCCTCGTCTTTGAAGACATGGTCCGCCAGAAATTTGTAATCGGGCCGGCCGTCGCGGTACACGCCGGCCCCCCACCGCGCTTCGGCGGCGCGTCTTGCCTCCGGCCGCGTCCACTGTTCTTTCGCGACCGAATCGAGATCTATCATGTTCGCTCCCATATCGCGCCAGACTCTCGCCAGAGTGCTCTTACCAGCGCCAATTTCTCCCGTGATTGCCACCGAAAACATATGATCCCTCCCCGCGCGCGGTTCTGTCGTCCGTCCTCACCGTACCGGGGAGTTCGTCCGTGAACCGTGATAATTTGGAAATTTTATCATGCCCGAACAGCCTGCGTTTTTTGGCCCCCGACAGATAAAGGCGCTCGCGCGCCCTGGTCATGCCGACGTAACAGAGCCGGCGTTCCTCTTCTACGCTGTCGTCCCCGGCGTCTTCGTCCAGTACCCGCGACGTCGGAAACACCCCTTCCTCCATGCCCGCCACGAACACCACCGGGAATTCGAGCCCTTTTGACGCGTGCAGCGTGAGCAGGTTCACCTGGGGGCCCGCGGCGTCCGCAGTCTCCTGATCGGTGTAGATGGCGGCTTCCGCCAGCGCGTCGGCGATATTTCCGCCATCGGGCATTATCGAAACCAGTTCCCGGACGTTTTCAAGGCGGTCCGCGTAATCCTCGTGATATTCGCCCATCAGCCAATCGGCGTAGCCGGCGTCGTACAGCGCGCAATCGACCGCGTCTTTGAGGCTGGGGGCGGCGCGGATTTTGAGCATCACGCGGCTCATATCCGCGGCGCCTTCGGCCGCGCGCCCTTTGAGACGCGCGCCCAGGCCGAGGCCGTCCCATATTTCGTCGGGGGTTCCCTCCGCGTCCATGAGAAACGCGGCGATTTGTGAGACGGATTTTTGGCCCAATCCTCGGGGAGGAATGTTAGCGACGCGTTCGAGCGACGCCTGGTCTTTCGGGTTCACCGAGAGGCGCAGCATCGCGAGCACGTCTTTTATCTCCCGGCGCTCGTAGAAGGACGTGCCGCGAACCACCCTGTATGGAATGCCGCGTTCGAGCAGGGATTGTTCGTAAACGCGCGACAGGGCGTTTATCCTGTACAGCACGCATATGTCGCCGTAATCGTACGGCTTGCCGGCGCTCCCGGATACCAGGCGCTCGATCTCGTCGGCGATGAACTCCGACTCGCCGATGTCGTTCCCGAACTTGACGAGCGTCACTTTATCGCCTTTTTCGGAAGACGTCCAGAGATTTTTTTCGCGCCGGTTGAAATTGTTCCTTATGACCTCGTTGGCGGCTTCCAGGATGCTGCCGGAGGATCGGTAGTTCTGATCGAGCACGAACACGCGGGCCTTCGGGAAATCGCGTTCGAAATTCATTATGAGCGACATGTCCGCGCCGCGCCAGCCGTAGATCGACTGGTCGGGGTCGCCCACGGCCATTACGCGGTTCGCGTCCCCCGCCAGCAGTTTCAGGAGCGTATGCTGAGGCCTGTTGACGTCCTGATATTCGTCGACCAGAATCCACTCCACCCTGCCGCGCTCGTCCGAGAGCAGGGCGGGATCGGTAATCAGCAGGTGCAGCGGCAGAATCATCAGGTCGTCGAAATCCAGCGCCCCCTGCGCCTTGAGCGACGCGCGGTACGCCTCGTACACGCCGCGCAGGCTTTCGTCGACGTCGGCTTCCAGCGTGCGCGGGTCGCATTCGGCGTAGGCTTTCGACACGCCTTCGATCACCCCGCCAATGGCGCTCGCCTCGAAATCATGTTCCTTGGCTATCTTTTTTATGAGGCTCCGGCAGTCGGCCCTGTCGAAGATCACGAAATCGGCCGGATACCCTAGTTCCTCCAGGGATTTCGGATGCCGGCGCAGGAAACGGAGCCCCCACGAGTGGAAGGTGCAGACCTGCATCCCCCGGAGATTCTCCCCAACCATGCCGGTGACGCGGCTCAGCATCTCGCGCGCCGCCTTGTTGGTGAAAGTGACGGCCATTATCCTCCACGGAGCGACCCCCCGGTCGCGAATCAGGTGCGCTATCTTCACCGTGAGAACCCTGGTCTTGCCGCTGCCGGCGCCGGCCAGCACCAACTCGTGCCCGTCGCACGCCTCGACGGCCGCCTTCTGCCGTTCGTTTAAAGCGCCGAACCCTGCCGTCATTCAAGGGGCTCCAGAAGCCCGTAACCTCCGTCCGTCCGTCTGTAAACCACGTTGTAATAGCCGTTTTCGCCGTTGCGGAAGAGGAAGAAGCTGTGCCCGAGGAGGTCCATCTGCCTCGTGGCCTCGGCCGGAAGCATCGTGGCCACCGGGAAGCGCTTCACCTTCACGATGTCGGTCGAACTCGCGTCGTCCTCGTCGCGCTTGTCCCCAAACACGTCCGACGGAAGGCCGAAGGATATGTCCTTCGTTTTGATGTGAGTATGGTCGGTGAGATAGTCCTTGTGACGCTTTACCTGCCGCTCGATATTTTTCAGCGCCTTGTCGAAGGCCTTGCGCATATCGGGGGAATGATCCTCGCCGCGCATCACCAGGCCGTTCGCCGAAGCCGTTATCTCCACTATGTGCATCCCTCGCTTGAAGCCCAATACCACCTGCACGTCGGAAATTTTATTGAAAAACTTCTCGATCTTGTTGAGTTTCTTTTCCATAAAATCCTTCTGGTCGTCAGTCGCCTCTACATTGCGGGTGAAAAAACGAACATCCACGGCAATCCCTCCTGTTTCGCATCTAATCGTTAATGTACGCGCGACAATTTTAGCATCAAGAAATTCCTCCCGCAACGCGCCTTTCGCGACGCGCCTTCCGTCGTTGCCGGAGAGCGGAAAGCCCGCTATAATAAAAAAGTATACTTTCGGATGTAGGAGATGTTGCCGTTGAAACTCAAAATTTCCAAAAGAGCGGAAAAGATCAAACCCTCGGCCACGCTTGCCGTTTCGGCGCTGGCGCGCGAGATGAAATCCGCCGGACGCCCCGTTTTGTCGTTTTCGGCCGGCGAGCCCGACTTCAGGTCGCCCGCGCGCGCCATACAGGAGGCTGCCGACGCCATGGCGCGCGGAGAGACGCGTTATACCGCCACTTCCGGCATTCCTGAACTCAAAGCCGCGATCGCCGGATACTACAAGGGCCGCTTCGGCCTCGAGTACAAGCCGTCCGAGGTGATCGTTACCGGCGGGGCCAAAGCGGCGCTTTTCGAGGCGATATCGGTGCTGGTAGACGAGGGCGACGAGGTGCTGCTGCCTCGGCCCGCCTGGGTCAGCTACGTCGAACAGATAGAGCTGGCGGGCGGTACGGCAAAAACCGCGGATACTTCGGACACCGGTTTCGTCCCGACTAAGGAGAGGATGCTCGCCGCGCTGTCGGATAAAACCGTCGGAATCATCATCAACACGCCGCACAACCCTACGGGAGCCGTTTACGGCGAAAGCGCCGCGCTCGCCGTGGCGGATATCGCGAGGGAGCGCGGCCTGTGGGTGATATACGACGAGATTTACGAACGCCTTGTCTACGGCGGAGCGCGGCACGTCAACATAGTTCAGGCCGCGCCGGACATCCGCGACAGGGTGATACTGATAAATGGCGTGAGCAAGACCTTCAGCATGACTGGCTGGAGAATCGGATACGCGCTGGGCCCCGAAGATATAATAAAAAAAATGGACGATATCCAGAGCCAGATAGCGAGCAACCCGTCGTCGATCTCGCAGTGGGCTTCGGTGGGAGCGTACGCCGGCGCGGATGACGAAACGGAGGCGAGACGCGCAGAGTTCGAGCGCCGCAGGGACGTTTTGCTCGGCATCCTGGGCGGTATCGAGGGACTGAGTATCACGCGCCCCGACGGGGCGTTTTACGCCTTCCTCGACGTGAGAGGCACTAAAATACCGGACGATATGGAGTTCTGCCGACGCCTGCTGGAGGAGAAAAACGTGGCGCTGGTTCCGGGCGCCGCGTTCCTAGCCCCCGGTTTCGTCCGCATGTCGTACGCCTGTTCGGAGGAGAACATAAGGGTTGGGGCGACGAGGATAGGAGAGTTTATCAGAGGGCTCGCGTGACACTCAATTTTTGAGGATATTCCTGGGGAGGAAGCGAAAAGGGCATGGACAAGTTACTGGATCCGGTACGGCAGACCAACGAGGCGCTTGGACGCAAAATATGCGAGGCGCTTCTCTCGAACGGCTACAAGACAGCGGAGTACGCCCAGGATTCGTCCGGCGCGGCCGAAATCGCCGCCGGCATGATACCGGACGGGGCTTCTGTGGGGATACCCGGCACTGTGACGGTGCGGCAAACGGGCCTGATAGGGCTGCTGGAGAACAAAGGGTGCCGGATATTCCACCACTGGGATCCGGCGCTAACCAGCGAGACGCACCCGGCGCGGCGGGCCGAGGAAAACGCCGCCGACTGGTTCGTGACGAGCAGCAACGCGATTACATACGACGGCAAGCTCGTCAATATCGACGGAACCGGCAACAGGGTCGCCGGCATGGCGTGGGGCAGGAACAGCATACTGTACATAATAGGCATAAACAAGGCGGCGCGCGACATCGAGTCCGCGATAGCAAGGTCGCGTGACGCGGCGCGCCCCAACAACGCTCGGCTCGGAACCGCCGCTCCCTGCGTGAAACTGGGGCGCTGCGTCGATTGCAACATACCTGAGCGCATGTGCCGCGCCGTCCTGATATTGGAACGCGCTCCCTTCGGCAGGGACGCCCACGTGATTATGGTGGGACAGTCGCTGGGATATTAGGCCGGGCGTACAACGCGGCGCCGGGCAGCAGGCTCGGTCTATTGGGCTCCGCGTCAGCCGCGGAATCCATCAGCGGCGATCGCCCGCGTTGGCGCTCCAGAGTTTCGCGTAAATTCCGCCCAAGGCCAGAAGCTCGTCTTGCGAGCCCTGCTCCTCTACGCCGCGTTCGGTCAGCACGATTATCCTGTCGGCGTTACGAACGGTGGAGAGACGGTGGGCGACCACGAGCGTGGTCCTTCCGTTCGCGAGTTTTTCGAGAGCTTCCTGTATGGCCGTCTCCGTGACGTTATCGAGCGCGCTCGTGGCTTCGTCGAGTATCAGGATGCGGGGATTTTTCAAAAACACCCTGGCAATGGCGATGCGCTGCTTCTGTCCTCCCGAAAGCATCACGCCGCGCTCGCCCACGCCCGTGTCGAGGCCGTCCGGCAGGGAGTTGATAAAATCTTCGATATTTGCTCTTCCCGCCGCTTCGAGTATCCTTTCGTCCGACGCCTCGAAATCTCCGTAAGCGATATTGTCGCGTATCGTTCCGGCGAAAAGGTACGTATCCTGCTGCACGATTCCAATGCTGGTGCGAAGCGAATACAGCGTATATTCCCTGATATCCCTTCCGTCTATGGTTATGCGGCCCGAACGCGGTTCGTAAAACCTCGGCAGCAGGTGGCACATCGTCGTTTTGCCGCCGCCCGACGGCCCGACGAGGGCCACGGTTTCCCCGGGCGATATGTGTACGTTGATTCCCGAAAAAACGTTCTCCCCCCCGTCGTAGCTGAAAGAGACGTCCTCGAACGATATATCGCCTCTCACGTTTTCGAGGTCGGCGGCGTCTTCGGCGTCGGTCTCCGGCGTCTCAGCCATGAGTTCCTGAATGCGGACGAAACCGGTCATTCCGTTTTGAAGCTGTTCCACGAAATTGATGAGGCGCTTGATCGGATCGGTGAAAAGGCCGACGAACAGCAGATACGCCGTGAAATCTCCGGCGCTTATCCTGCCGTGATACGCGAACATGCCCCCGGCCGCAAGCGTCACCACGATGAGGACGTCCAGTATGAAACCCGTGCCGGAAAAAAATTCGGCCATGGCCTTATATTGCTGCCCACGCGCCTCCGCGTAGTACATATTGCCCTCGTGAAAACGTTCGCGCTCGTGCTCTGACGTCTCGAACGCCTTAGCCACCCTGACGCCCGCGATGCTGTTCTGAAGGTCGGCGTTGACCTCGCCTATGCGGGCGCGGCTGGACATCGAGGCTCTCGACAGGTTCTGCCTCTGCCTGTACGCGAACCAGAACAGAACGGGTATGAACGCGAATATTATCAAAGTCAGGGTAAAATTCATCGTGCAGAGCAGAACGAACGACCCCGACAGCAGGACGACGGAGAGGAAAAGATCTTCGGGGCCGTGATGCGCCAGTTCCGCTATCTCGAAAGTGTCGTTTATAATGCGCGACATTATGCCCCCGGTCTGCGTCTTGTCGAAGTACGAAAACGGAAGCCGCTGCAAGTGGCTGAAAGCGTCGCGGCGAATGTCGAGCTGTATCCGCACGCCCATTACGTGTCCGAAAAACTGTATGGCGTATACCATGAGAGCTTTCGAAAAGTAAATGACGAGAAGCGCCGCGCACCAGAAAACGATCGCCTCGAGTTCTCTATGCGGGACGTACGTGTTGATCATTCTCCTGGTTATCATAGGATAGAACATATTACACGCCGCCGAGAGAAAAGCGCAGCACATGTCGAATATGAAGAGCCTGAGATGCGGCCGGTAATACTTCGCGAATTTCCTCAGCATAATGCCGAATTATACCACCCTCGGACAACTATGACATACGCAAGAGCGGCGCGG
>JAISDQ010000071.1 GCA_031264605.1 Synergistaceae bacterium
AATGACTTGCGGAATCTGTGTTCAGCCGCGCGGATGTTCTACGAAGAATTTGAAACATGGCCGCTGCCGGGGCAGGAAGCGAGTCTCGACGCGTATTGCGACCGCCCTATAGCGCTTGCCGAGCCTCCCATATACGCCAAGGTGATGTTGGCCGATAAATCAGGCGACGCCGACGGCTCGCCCGGGTATTACATCGGCGTCGAACTGATTCCCGAAAAAAACGGAACGTTGGACATCCAGAAAAAGCTCGCCGCAAAAGCGTACGACACCGGTCTTTTACAGCAGCCGGCGTCAGGCGACATATACAAATCCGGCCTCAGCGTATATATGCGAGTATATTGACGCATCGCGCGCCCACATTTGCCGATTGAGGGAGGTTTTTTTAATTGCCGTACGTACCCATTGCCGTAAACCGCGATACGCTAACGATATTGGATGTTCCTTTTCCTGATTTGAAAACGCTGGAAAGCACGGCGGCAGCCATTGGTTCAAATATGTTCGAGGGTTTTCAGCCGACCCGCAGAGGAATCGAAATCATCCGCGATTATTGTCTGGGGGAAATGACGTTCGCTCAGCTTATCGACGCGGCGAGAGAAAAAATCTATGAGGAATGACTATCAATATATTGATCCGGACTATACTTACACCTATGCAAGACCGCGCGTACATGTGATTTTTATCGGCATTGATCAGCGCTCGGCGTATATACGCGAGTTGGCACATGACGGAGCCGTAAACTCGAAGATGAGAGGGTGAGTAAAATGGGCAAGCGCGTGCTGGTTACGGGCGGAAATAAAGGCATAGGCCTTTTCATCTCGAAACTGTTCCTTGAGAAAGGCGATACAGTCGCGATAGTCGCCAGGGATTTCACGAATTTCGAATTGGCGGGCGACGACTGCGTAACCGCCGTAACTTATGATTTGAGCGAGGTTGAAGGGATTCCCGCCCTGGTCGAAAAAATCGGAGATATAGATATTTTGATAAACAACGCCGGAATGAGCCACAACATATTTCCGGAAGAGTATGACGAAAAGAGGCGTTTGTATATAAGCAACCTGAATCTGGCCGCTCCGATCGCCTTGACTGCTCGATATTTGCCGAGTTTCAGGGCGCGCGGGGGAGGGCGCGTCGTAAACGTGGCTTCGCAGGCCGGCGTGTACGGGAATTTCGACGTTTGGTACGGCGCTCTCAAAGCGGGGCTGATCAACGCGACGAAAACCTTCGCCAATCTGTACGGAAGGTACGGGCTGGTCATCAACGCCGTTTCTCCGGGCCCCGTGGACGGCGATATAATACGCGGCTCGCGGTTTAATAAAAGATTCGACAGGCTGATCGACCGGACGATATTGAAACGGAGCGCCAATCCGGCCGAGGTCGCGCAGGTGGTTTACTGGCTCGCGAAAGAGAGCCCGGCCTACCTGAACGGGGAAAATTATATGATCAATAACGGAGTGACGTCTTTGGAACCGTGAGACATATATAAGAAAACGCGATAAAAACGAACGCCCGAGAATTTTTTTGGTACCAGGCCGCGACGGGATAAACAATCTGAAACGTGTCTAATGGAGGTCATGCCGTGAAAAAAATTTTTCGGCACAGCACAAAATTATTTTTGACAGCGGGTATCATTTTCGTTTTTGCTGTCAAAGCGTGGGCGGATATTATTATTCCGCCGGAGATAATAATAGTTGAGGCAATGCCTTTAATCCTATTTTGCTCGTTGGTACTATTTATCGTGGTGATGGTTTGTAAAAACGTGATACGCCGCTTTTACAAGAAAAAAAACGTATCTGTCCGTCAGCAATATTCAATTTACTCATGGTTAAGGCTGTTTATCGTGTGTTGGGTGCTTTGCCTGATCATTTTCGTATGCCTTCTCCTAATACTGATATCATGGTGAAAACTTTTGAGCTTTAACGAGAAATAAACAATCTGAAACGCATCTAATGGAGGTCATGCCATGAGAAAAATTTTTCGGCACAGCGCACAATTATTTTTGACAGCGGGTATAGTTGTTTCCGTTTTCGCCGTCAAAGCGTGGGCGGATATTCTTGCGCCGGATGTGCCGGAGTTAACAAGAACGGGTGCTATTTTGGAATCGGTGATAACAATATTTCCTGAATGGTCGTTTCCTATCGTATTCGGTGCTTTATTTCTATTTAGCGTGCTGATGTTTTATAAGAAAATCATGATTCTCCGCTTTTACAAGAGAAAAACGTATCTGACCGTCAGTAATATTCAATTTGCCCGTCAGCAAAATCCAATTTACTTATGGCTGCGGCTATGGCTGTTTATCGTGTTTTGGGCGTTTTGCATGATTGTTTTCGGATCTCTTCTTATCGTACCGATGTTGCTGAGCCTGCTGGGCCTGCTGTAACCGTTATCGGTATGGTGAAAAACCCTCTGAGTTTTGTTCTTTCCAACCTTCTGCTTTACGGCGCCGCCCATGCGCTGGTCGACGCGATATGCGCGTCTGTCTTGACCTCGCTGGCGCTTTTCGGAGGCGTCGGACCGGGGCGCGCGTTCCTGTTCTACCTGTTTTACAACTTTCTGGCGTTCGCCATGCAGGCTCCGATGGGTATTTTGCTCGACAGAGCCCGTTGTCCCCGCGCGGCGGCGCGGGCGGGCATTGTGATGCAAGCCGCCGCGCTCGCTGTACCGCGGAGTTTGCCGGAGGCGGCGATACTGCTGGCCGGTTTGGGCAACGCGCTTTTTCATCTGGGCGGCGGGGTCGTCGCCCTGAATTTGACGCCGGGACGGGCGACCGCGCCGGGCATTTTTGTCGCTCCGGGCGCGGTCGGGCTTTTCTTGGGCGTCCGTCTGGGTTCCATGTCGCCGCTGACGCCTGCCGTCCGGCTTACGCTGGCTTCGGCGGCGCTGCTTTTGGGAACCCTCGCCGCCTTTCTGTCTTTGCCCGCGAACTATCCGCGCTCGCGCGAGCCGCAGAAAGATGAGTATCTTCCGCTTTCGCCAGCTTTCTTCCGCGTTGTTGGATTGATCTTTTTCTCGATAGCGGTGCGCTCGTTCATCGGCTTGTCGCTGACGTTCCCGTGGAAAAACGACGGTTTCCTTCCTGCGTTTTTTCTCGCGGCGGCGGCGGGAGGAGGCAAAGCGCTGGGAGGTTTTCTCTCCGACCGGCTGGGCTTCGCCCGCGTATCCGTTGGGGCGTTGCTGCTGTCCATTCCGCTGTTTCAATTGGGCGGTTCTTCCATGATATTCGGGCTGGCGGGCTGCCTCTGTTTTCAGATGACAATGGCCGTTACACTGCTGGCTTACGTCATGGCGTATCCCAACCGCGAGGCATGGGCATTCGGCCTGGCCTGTCTCGCGCTGTTCGCGGGAAGCCTTCCGCTTTTGCTGCCGCTGCCCTTGCCCGTTGTGTTGAACGCTCCGGCCGCGCGCGCCGCAATGACGCTCGCCTCCGTCGTTTGCCTGTGGCGGGGATTTGCGGTTCTGTTCGCCGAAACTCCCGGGCGAGCCGCGAGATGACGGAAGCGGCTTGGCTGACTAAACTTTGTATGTCCGTGATCTTCGCGTTGTGGGTGTGGAGGCACAGAAAAGACGAGGCCCCGGATTCTTCCGGCAGAGCGCTGTCCGCTGGCAAAACGCCGCCTTTAGCAGCCTTGCTTTTTTCTTTGACGTCGTTCATCATTCTGACCGGCGTTTTGTGGAATGATTCGGGCGGCGCGGCTTACCCGATCGTTTTTTACCTGTTCAGCCTTCTATTGACTCTGATATTTGAGTGCGGCGCGGCAATTCTGATGGGATATCACCGGGGCGAAGAACTGGCGCGCGTGGCGCTGTGCAGCCTTGTGACGCATCCCGCGCTGCATTTGGCCGCGTTTCTTCCGGAGGCGGCGTTTGGCGAGGATTTATTCGGCGATCACTGGGTTTGGTTTATGGAGGCGATGGTCGTCGTCGCGGAGTCATGGCTTCTGAACCGCCTGCTCCCGCCGCGCCGCTCCGGCAACGCCAAACTCGTCCTCGCCATGAACGCGTTCTCTTTCCTCGGCGGCCTGATGCTGTGGGAAACGGTAATTTTTCTGCTATACTGATTGAGCCTGATTTAGTTTATTGAACTGTTTCGTCCCTAGAATCAAAATACGCGCGGCAATAATGCGCGCTCCAACGCGAAGCGCTTTGGTTTGATATTAGAATAAAAAATCCGGAGGAGGCAGTGATATGAAAAAAATTGCGTTGATTGCGGTACTTGTGCTGGCGGTTTGTATGGGGGTATGGCATTTTTCGGGCGTTCCGTCGCGTGGCGCCGAGAATCAGCCAAATGTCAGCCGGGACCAAATCGCGAGGATACTGGCGCGTAGTCTCGCTCGAATAGATTTGAGCAAGGCCAGCGATCAGGATCGCGACATGCTGAAAAAACTTGTGATCGAATTCCGTGGCGAACTTGAATCTATGGGCGTGGATGTAACGCAGTTTCTTACGTCTGAGGAAGTTCGCGAGGCGGCTTCCTCGGACGCGAATCCTCCGCGTTCCACGGATTTGACATGGGCTTATGACGCCATAGCGCAATTAGCCGCACGCGGCGTCATAAGCGGCTACCCTGACGGCACGTACACGGGCGGATGGCGTCTCTCAGGCCAATTTACATTCCCGGAGGAGAGTTTCGCAGCCCCATCTTCGATTTCTTCTCCAGCTCCGGGCAATGTTTTATCTGCATCCGAACCGATGCGTTTCTCATCTCTACAGACGAACGGGTTTCCAGCGTCCCCTGCGCCGGAACAGGAAACGGCCCGCTACGGTTCTTATTCCGACAATCCGGTCAAACAGGTCGCGACGGACCCTGTCGCCACGTTCGGGCTGGACGTCAACACCACCAGCTACGCCAACGTGAGGAGATTTCTCAACGAAGGCAGGATACCGCCGGCGGACGCAGTCCGCGTGGAGGAACTGATCAACTACTTCCCTCCCGCGCGGGACGATAAAAAACCCGTTCAACTCGAAAACTCGCCGTTTCACGTGGCCTACGAATTGGCTCCGTGCCCGTGGGACGGGGAGAAAACCATCTTGTGGTTGTCGCTGACCGCCCGAGGTTTGGATTACGCCGAAGCGCCGCCGGCAAATCTCGTCTTTCTCGTCGACGTTTCAGGCTCGATGAACTCACAGGAGAGACTGCCCCTCGTCAAGTCCGCGCTGAAAATGCTCGTCAATAAGCTAAGGCCGTCCGACAATATCTCGCTCGTGACGTACGCCGGCCGCACGTCGCTCGCCCTTCCCGCTACGTCGGGGGAAGAAAAGGACAAAATCATCTCGGCCATAGACAATCTCGGCGCGGGAGGGAGCACGGCGGGAGCGGCGGGCCTGACGCTGGCATACGAGCAGGCGAGGAAGGCGTTCATAAACGGCGGGGTGAA
>JAISDQ010000219.1 GCA_031264605.1 Synergistaceae bacterium
ATATCTCGTCTATCGCTATGCCGCGCAACTGAGGATGAATCGGCATTTCACGGGAATTGCCGAAAAGGGTTTTAGCATTGAAGAGGGGTAAAAAGAATCATAGGCGTTTGTAACGTCATCGCAAATACATCATTCGAGAGGGGCGCTTAAATCGAACCGGCGATTTAAGCGCCTCTCTTACAATCCGCAAACCGAATAATCATCCCCATATATATTTGAAAAATAACCATTCGCGCTAAAGGTGTCGGAAAAACGGGGATGCCGCGTGTGTTTCCAAGAAACATGAAAAAGGCTATAATCGCGGAATAAAGAAAATATCCCGAAATGTTTTACATTACCGCCTTGACAAAACTAAGCTCTGGATTTTCTTGCAAGAGAAACTTCCGCTGCGACTATACTCAACTGGAACTTTCTTTTGCAATTCACGGTGGTAATTTGGGAGAACACAGAGGTTTTAATTCTGTCCTTTTGAATGGTATAATACCCATCTAGGAAACGCAAATCATTACAGAGGAGTATGATGAGTATTGAAACCGAAACGTACGATGAACGCTTTTATAGCGGCGGCTATGGCAGCCCTGGTGCTGATGTTCGCCGGAGGCGCTTTTGCCGCCGAAGGAGCCGGAGGCGCTGAGACTTATCAGTCGCTTCTGATATCCGCCGAGTGGGTCAGCGCGAATATCGGCAAAGTCGTCCTTATCGACGCGAGAGCGCAGGCGCTCTACAAGGGACAGCAGGGACATCTTCCGGGCGCGGTGAACGCGGAGTGGACCTACTTCGCCAACATGAACGGCAAAGCCGGCGACGCCAATTACGGCGCGGTGTTCGACGCCGCGGCCATGGCCAAAAAACTGGGCGATCTCGGCATCGACGGCAAAAAAGAGGTGGTCGTATACGGCGACGGCGGCGACTGGGGCAACGCGGGTTTCGTGGCGTGGGTGCTCCGCATGGCCGGCTTCAAAAACGCGAGGATAATGGACGGCGGATTCACCGTGTACCGCGCTTCCGGCGGCAAGACTGACAACAAGACCACTGTGAATAAGCCGGTCAAATATCCCGACTTCCAATACGACGTCTCCTATCACGTCGGCACGGACTGGATGAAGGAGAACTACAACAAACCCGAGGTAAAACTCGTGGACGTGCGCTCCCCGCAGGAGTACACGGGCCAGATCCATCCCTTCGGCGAGCGCCGTCCGGGGCATATACCGGGGGCTGTCAATCTGTCATGGGACAACGTGTATACCGATGATTTCAAGATACTGCCCGAGGGAGAGCTTGCCGCCATGTTCGAGAAGGCGGGGTTCACCGACAAAAACCAGACCATAATATGCTACGACACGTCCGGCGTGCGCGGCGCTTTCGTGGCGATGATATTCCGTCTCGCGGGATACGCCGACGCCCGCGCTTATAACCCGTCGTACCAGGCGTGGTGCGCGGATGCCGACACCGAGATAACGCAGGGGCCGAACCCTTAAAGGGGAAAATATACCTTGTCCGTGCCGGTCCGGGAACCGCGAGTTCCCGGACCGGTTTATTTACATTTGTAATTGCCAAACTCCCTCATTCCGCGTTTTATTTGACAATTCTTCTCAACTCGCCGATAATATCCGCATAAATTTTATAAATTTTTTGGGAGGCTCAATTTGACATGAAGCGTTACAGGGTGGATGTAACAGTTCTTCCCAAAGACGGAGTCCTCGACATTCAGGGCAAAGCGGTCGAACGCACGCTCAGGCAGAGCGGCTACGAATCGGTGGGCGACGTGCGCGTTGGCCGGTATATCCGTTTCGTCGTGGAAGCCGCTGGGGAAGCCGAGGCCGAGGCTATCGTACATTCTGTGTCCGACGACCTGCTGACGAACGGGCTCATCGAGTCTTACGCCTATAAGATGGAGGAGCTGCGGTGAGAACAGCCGTGGTGATGTTTCCCGGCAGCAACTGCGACAGGGATGTGGAACGCGCGATACTCGACATGGGCCTGGGGCCCGTCGATATGGTCTGGCACGACGAGGAAGGATTCCACGAACATCACGGCCCGGAGTTGGTGGTGCTGCCCGGCGGTTTTTCGTACGGCGACTATCTGCGCTCCGGCGCTCTCGCGGCGAAGTCGCGCGTCATGAAGGCCGTGCGCGCCCACGCCGATAACGGCGGTCTCGTGCTCGGCATCTGCAACGGCTTCCAGATACTCACCGAGGCGGGGCTTCTTCCCGGAGCGCTTCTTCCCAACTCGAATCTCCGATTTATCTGCGCTCCCTGCCATATAAGGGTCGAGCGCAACGATACTCCGTTTACGAAGTCGTTCAAGGACGGACAGATAGTACAGTTTCCTATAGCCCACCACGAGGGGCTATATTTTTTGCCTCCGGACGAACTGGCGGCGCTCGAGTCGCGCGGCCAGGTGGTTTTCAGATATTCGGCGCCGAAGTCCGCCACTTCGCCCGACGCGGGGGAGAAATTTTCGCCCAACGGGTCGCTGAACGGCATAGCCGGCGTGATAAACGAGCGCGGCAATGTTTTGGGGCTCATGCCGCACCCGGAGCGGGCGACGCTGAAAAACCTCATACGGGGAACCGACGGCAGAATTTTCTGGAATTCCGTCGGCGAGCACTTCGGGGTTTGGGGGGATAAAAAATGAACTATCGCGACGCCGGACTCTCAGACGCGGAGTACGCAAAGATAAAGGAAATCCTGGGCCGCGAGCCCAACGAGCTGGAAACGGCTCTGATAGGGGTCATGTGGTCCGAGCACTGCAGCTACAAGTCGACGCGGCGTTTGCTCTCCAAGTTCCCGCAGAAGGGAAAGTATCTGGTGCGCGGCCCCGGCGAGAACGCGGGGGTCGTTGACTGCCGTTCCGGATGGGGACTGGCTTTCAAGGTGGAAAGTCACAATCATCCTTCAGCCGTCGCGCCTTATCAGGGAGCGGCTACCGGAGTCGGCGGAATAATAAGGGACATACTCGCCATGGGCGCGCGTCCCGCTGCCTCGATGGACGGGCTTTTCTTCGGAATGCCGGATTCGCGGAAATCGAGGGTGCTCGCCGAGGGCATCGTGGACGGCATCGCCGGATACGGCAACGCGGTGGGCGTCCCAACAATAGGCGGAAAGACTTTCTACGACCCCAGTTTTGAGGGCAACCCGCTCGTCAACGCCTTCAACTGCGGCTTTGTCCGCATCGACGGTATAGTGAGTTCCAAGACGGCGCGGCCCGGAGACATGGCGGTGCTCCTGGGTTCCAAGACCGGGCGCGACGGAATCGCGGGCGCGTCGTTCGCCTCCAGGGAACTGAACGGGGAAAACCGCGAGAGCCGCGGCCACATACAGATAGGCGACCCATTTGAGGAAAAACTGCTGATCGAGTGTTGCCTCGACCTGCTCGAGAAGGGACTTATCGTGTCGATGCAGGACATGGGAGCGGCCGGCATCCTATCGTCGTCGAGCGAGATAGCCCACAAGAGCGGCGCTGGGATGGAAATTTTCTGCGAGCGCATCCCTCTGCGCGAGGAAATGGAGCCCTGGGAGATTTTCCTGAGCGAATCGCAGGAGCGGATGCTGCTCATACTTTCGGAGGACAAACTCGACGAGGCGCGAGACCTTGCCCTCCATTACGGGCTGGAATGCGTCCCCGTCGGAACGGTGACGGACGACGGGCGGTATCGCGTTATCAAGGACGGCGCGGCGATAGCCGACATACCCGTCAGCATTCTTGGCGACGCCCCGTCCGCGGACTGGCCGGAAGCGCCTCCGTCCGACGCGGACGAACGCCGCGAGATTCCAAAAGGCATGAGGAGCGCGGATCCGGCCGCCGACCTGATGAA
>JAISDQ010000249.1 GCA_031264605.1 Synergistaceae bacterium
TGCGGCATTGTCTGTCCCACCGGAGCGATACAGCGCCTCGGCGTCGACGAAAAACACCGCACGCGCGTGGGAGTTTCGAGCCTCGACTTTACGAAATGCGTGGTCAAAACCAAGGGCGAGTCGTGCGGCGCCTGCTCCGAGGTCTGTCCCACGAGGGCTGTGAGAATGGTCCCTTATCTGGAAACGGACACGGCGGGGTTGACAAAACCCGAATTTGACGAAGATTACTGCATAGGCTGTGGAGCGTGTCTTGCGGTATGTCCGGCGGTTCCGAAAGCGTTCAGGCTTCGCGGCGTGGGCGTGCAGATTCTGACGCCGGGGATACGGCCCACAGAGGAAGAGGGGTATCCCGCGCTCCCCTCGCCAGACGATTTTCCATTCTAGGAGGGATTGGGATGAACCTTGGAATAGGTGAAATAGCGTTATTGATAGTTTTGGCTCTCGTCCTTTTCGGCGCGAAACGCCTTCCCGAAGTCGGCAAAGCGGCCGGCACAGCTATCAGGGAATTCAAATCCGCGCTGAACGGAACGGGCAGTGACGGCCCGGACGATAGCGACGCGAAAAAAAATTCCGGCGAATGACGGAGTTTCGGTACTTCGGGCGGTAATTTTAAAAAACGCGCGAATGCCCCAAAAGGATAGGTAAGCCTTGCCGGACGGAGACTCGGGCAGCGAGTGGACTGAACACCTCGACGAACTCAGGCGGCGCATAATAACAGTCCTCGTTATTTTTGCGATCGCGTCTGGCGTGGCTTTCTGGCGTTCCGAGGCGATCGTCTTTTTTTTGATGAATCCGGTATCGAGGCTGGGCCTGAAACTCTACACGTTCGCGCCGACCGAAAAATTTTTGACGTATCTTGAAATTTCGATCTGGACGGGCGTCGTAATCGCTCTTCCGTTCGCGATGCTTCAAATCGGCGTTTTTATCTGGCCGGGACTCCGAGATAAAGAACGCGCGTACGCCGCCGCCGCGCTGTCCGTAATTCCGGTTCTCTTTGCGGGAGGTTCCGCCTTGGCGTATTTATACCTATCCCCCATCGTCATGAGATTTTTTCTCTCCTTCGCCGGCAACGATTCGGTGGACTCCCTCTGGGGACTGCGCGAGTACCTCAAAATTCTGTTCGACATAATGCTCGCCTCAGGACTCGTCTTCCAAACGCCGCTCGTGATGCTGTCATTATTCGCCGCCGGCGTGACTACTCCGCAAAAAGTCTCGCGCTTCAGGCCCCATATCGCGCTCGTGATATTTTTCATTGCCGGCGTTTTGACTCCCCCGGATGTGATATCCCAGCTTGCCCTCGGGATCCCCCTGTATTTATTGTTTGAACTCTCCCTCCTTCTCGGACGGCTGATAAGGCGTAAACCAAAGGATTAAAGAAATTTGCGTCTTATATTAAGAAAACCTCTTTCAGAGAGAAATGATATTGTACTATATCATCAAAATCATCATTTACAAAAAAATCGTAACTATTCAGTAGTGTTTCAGAAAAGCGGCATGACAACACCGTATAGATACCCACGCGGAAGAATTCGGCGTGAAAAAACTATTTGGAAGGCGATCTCCAGGCCGTTTAAGAGCCTAGACGATCTCTGACACGCCCACTGTTTTTTATTCTAACGTGATGGCTGACGGCCGTGATTCTCTAAACTCGTAATCCTCTCTCACGCCAATGATTTGCCCCACAAACTCGCCAGTCCCCGTAATCTTCCCGGTGGCCTGGCAATTTAATATTTTACTCTCGCTTTTATAAACAGAAACCGACCCGACCAAACCGCCTGTTACGTCGTTTCCCTCAACATTTCCGCTGGCCGTACAATTAAATATTTCCGTGCCGATATTGGCAAAGCCAACGAGCCCTCCGACGCTAACGATATATACAGCACCCTTAATATGTGCTTTGACATTGCCTTTTGCGGCACAATCTTCTACCGTACCCGAAAAGAGAAAACCGACAAGACCACCATAATTATATGACCCGCCAACGATTCGCTCCGCATCGCCATATTCCGCGCCGACGCCATCAATATCGACACTTCCGCTTGCGGTACATTTCAACACCCAACCACCACCACCAGTAGAACCGATTAATCCACCGGCACTCTGAGAGGTATTGCTTTTAACATTACCAGTCGCCGCGCAATTGAATATATCGCCGTAATCGTCCGTTCCCACGAGCCCGCCGAGATCACCTGTCCCCTTGATATTGCCGCTGGCATGACAATTTGAAATTATGCCGCTGACCAAATTCATGCCATAATTTCCATTTACGGCGACAAGACCGCCGGCTGTAGTCGGAGAAATAATATCAACCTTGGCCGAGCAATCCAAAATCTTTCCGGTGTTATAACCGACAAGCCCGCCAACACCATCTGAGGTATTGCTCGGACAGAAATAAGCATTGTCAATGTTTATGCTGCCACTGACAGAGCAATTTAATATCCAGCCGCGACCGTTATATCCCGCCAATATTCCTCCATTAAAGTCAAACGAAACGTCACTAAAGGGTTTATTTGTGATATCTACCTTAGCATCCTTAATCTCTAAGTTAGAAATTCGAGCATGTTTCCCGATTCCTCCAAAAAGGCCAATTAGGACAGAGCCATAGTCCCGTCCGCGTATTCTCGAAATGACGATATATTTTGAACGGTCATTTATCCGCAGATTAGTAATTTTATTGTTGTTCCCGTCAAAATAGCCCATAAACAGGTTTGAATCTTCGTCGTGCCAACCAGTAAGACCGATAGGCGTCCATGCATGTCCCCCTAAGTCGATGTCGGCGATGAGTTTGAAATATTTTCCCTGATAACCGTTATCCTTGTTCGAGTTTACCTGCTGTGCTAAAAAAGCCAGTTGCGCCCCGGTCTTGATTTGGAACGGATCGTTTTTTGAGCCGTCGCCGCCCTCGAATGACGAAGCGATATCGCCGTCCCAAAAATCGTCGGCGTCAATTTTGAGCGAAGCGCTTGATACTTCGGGGTAAAATTCTCCCAAAAGTATCGCCGAGAATATCACAATCGAAATTTTGAACATCAGGCGAACTGAATACACGCGAAAAACCTCCTGTGCCGCATTTTGGTTACCTTATTGTACCATCTCGAACATTTGATCCGCCTGTAAATAGGCGTATTGAGCGCCTTTCATGTTTCAGCGGTCATTTCCACTTTACCGGCTTTGCCGCGCAATTTTTCGTTTCCGGGACACAACCCTTAAAACCACAGAGGCCAGGGCTGGCAAAATGTGCCGGAGCAACGGCGTGAAAATAAAGCGCAGCGGAATGACTCAGCCGTTGCGCAGCCAGCCGTCTACTGGCGGCGAAGCATAAACATTTGTATAACAATGACATTAACGCCAATGCTACACTGGGTCCCCATGTCGTTTTGTCCGCTAATTTTGCCAAAGCGGCGCATACATCCGCGTCCGGCATTCCGCTGAGCGCCGCTATATCCAAACCGCCGTCCACGACCTTTTCCGCTATGCTTCGGATATATCCCGCCTTTTTGAAAGTTATGCCGCAGCTCTGCAATCTCTCTTCCGTTGAAACCGCGAGCGTTTCGGGGGAAATGGCGCCGAACTCGGCCCGCATACGGTTCCAAATCGTAATATGAGCTTTAGTGGAAATTTGCTGCCCGACAATGGAATTGACAAGGGCCGAAAACAGGTCGGGATTGACTTCCCGCCTCACGGTTCCGATGCGGTCGATAGCCTTCCCCAATGTTTTATCCCTGCTTTTCAGATAGTTTATTTCATTGTCTCCGTAACTGAACGTCTCCATCATGTCTTTCCTCCGCGGAGAACTATATCACCTTCGCTCAACCGGAACCGCGGCGCGTGTCGCCAAAAATACAGCGGAGAGTGCTGGCCGATATATGAGTAATCATTTGCGGAGGCTCTGATAATCATCCTTTGCGCGATTTACCGCGTCCGAAAAGATAAGAGTTTGCGGATTCGCCCGATCCCGAACGAATCCGCAAACTCTTGAAATTGTCGGTTTGTCTTATCTAAGCCCGTTTGCTTTCAGGTATTCCACAGGGTCTCTACAAATAATTATCTATATATCGGTCAGCACTCTCGATTTCTTTTACGCCGCGAAGCCTATCGTAACTATCGACGGTTTTGGGGTTGACAGTTGTTCGAAGTCGCAGGGCAGCAGCGTCCGAACATCGTCGTCGGTGACTTCGGCGGTGTCGGAGGTAACCAGCCTGTCGGCCTGGTTCATCTTGGCTTTCTCGAAAATGTTGCGGACGAAGCGCCCGTTGCCGAAGTCGTTATTTCTGACGGCCGACTCGAATACCGGCAAAACGCGCTCACGAACGCCGGGAGTAAGCGACATCTCCTTCTCGCGAACCATGAACTCGAGAATTTCGTAAAGCTCGTCGGGCGAATAGTCCGCGAACGGCACGTGATACGCGATACGGCTCCGCAAGCCCGGGTTTGTGTCGAGAAAATGCTCCATCTTGTCTGGGTAGCCGGCGAATATCACTGCCATATCTTTTCGGTTGTTCTCCATCTCCTGAACGATCGTGTTTATGGCTTCGTCGCCGAAGCTGCCGGGGCGGTCGTCCACCAGCGAGTAAGCTTCATCTATGAAGAGGACTGAACCCCGCGCTTCGCGGAATTTCGTCCTGACTATTTTTGCCGTCCAGCCGACATATCTTCCCACCAGGTCGCTCCGCCCGACTTCGACGAGGTCTCCGCGCGAGAGCAGGCCGTTTTCTTTCATTATCCGCGCGAAAAGCCGCGCTACTGTAGTCTTGGCGCTGCCGGGATTGCCGGTGAATATCATGTGCATCGCGGCGTCGTCGGACCGCATTCCCCGGTCGCGGAAAATTTTCTGCGCCTTGTAGTAATTCACCGCTTTTTTGATCACGGTTTTGGCTTCGTCAAGCCCGGTCATGGAGTCGAGTTCGGAGAAGCCGCTGCCCTTCGGTTTCTGTTTTATCGAGAGATAAGCGTCGCGCGCCAGCTCTCCGTACTGCGGATAAACTTTATCCTTCAGGGTCTTCGTGAACCAGCGATCGAAATTGGCGTCCAAGTCCGCGGCGAGGCAGCCTTTTTCGGCGTCTTTCACACACGCGTAAAGCGATCTGTTCGGGGCGATATTGACAGCTTTCGCCGCGCCGCGGAGATACTCTTTCGCCGCTTCCCCGAACAGCGGCTCTTCCTGGATAGGTATGAAAGCGAGCCCGTCCAGGTGTTCGAGAAACATTTCCTGCACGGCGTCCGACGAACGCGGCAGACAGAGGACGGTGAGGACTTCGTTCCTGTATTTTTTCGCCGCTTTGCAAATGTCGTCCACATAGGCGATCCCCGGCGTGGCCATGTCGTCGTCGTCATCTTCGTCGGAAACGGCTGTTTTTTTCGCGTAGCCGACCGCGACGAGTCCGCCGAAATTGACGCGGTAGAACTGGTCGTAATTCTCGCTGCTTCTGCCGCTTCCTTCAGAAAGCTTTAAAAAACTGATCCTGCCGTTCTGTAAGCGGCCGTTGGCCCGCAGCGCGTCGAACAGCGTTTCCACTATCTTCATGCTGAGTTTGGGCGAGTCGCAGCGCACGACATAGTGAACCGGGTGCCCCTTCGTGACACGGCGCGCGGCGCCCTGATAAATTCTTTCGATTTCGGGGCGCAGGGACGTTTCGCAAAAAATCTCACGCGACGCTTTGCACAGTGATTCCTTCGACGCGTGTTCTCCGCGGGGGGTGATGTCGATATACTCGTCGAAGGAAAACCCGCGGCTCCGGTTTCCTATTACGCATTCGAGGCCGAGCAGTTCATAAGTGTCGTCGTCGTCCCTGAGATAATCATTGGCGTAAGCGCAATGTATTAATTTGCCGGCATTTTTGATCGAGGTCTCTTCGGTTTTGAGTTTGGAATGTCTCATATTCAAAGCCGCGAGATATTTCCCGGCCAAAGCCTCCGCCTCGGCAATGCCGTCCGACGCTCCGAGCTTGAGTTCGCCGGCCGCGCCGAGGAGGACGACGCCCAATGTGAGCTTCTCTTTTCTTCTCGAAACTAAAAAGACAAACGATTTTTCCCCGAATTTTTTCCAGAATTGGTCGGTTTGCGCGACCACGGCGCGTTCGAGGCGCTCCTCGAGTTTTCTGCTTTCATCGTCTTTCTCGAATTCGTCTTTCCCTTCGGTATTTTCCGGCACGAACATGCGCCTGAAAGTTTTGGCGTCCATCTTTGTCGTTATCTCGAAGAATCTCATAAGAAGCCCCCTCGTATTTATGTTTTTCGGTATTTCCGGCCGCCGCCGGCAAAGCGGCTCGCGGCTCTTGCCCTCGGTTCGCCGTTCATTATATAAAGACGCGCCGAAAGATGTTTGAAAAAAACTTGCGAATATGAAAAACGCGCCGCCGGCTTTTCGGCGAGTTCGCAATTTTTTTTGAGCGACCGTTCATAAAACGTCTGTTATTATTACGCCATACGGAAAATTCATCATGACGAGGGCGTTGGACAGCAGCGCGCCGATAGGGAGGACATTCGCTTGAGAAAATTTTACTGGAAAGACATGTTCGCCAAAAACGATCCCGACAAATTGATTCGCGCGATAGAGAGCGCTCTTTCGGGCGATGAAATATACGACGCCGACAGCGGAAGCGATGGGATGAGTTTGTTCGAGGCCGCCGTCCGCTGGGGAAACGCCGAAACGGTGAAAGCCTGCATCACAAAGGGAGCGGACGCCGATTACCGCGACATTGAAAAAATGAGTGCGGACTCGCGGGATTTCGAGAATTCCGCGCTGTGGGCAGCGATATCGGAGCGCAACACGGATACGTTGAAAGCGCTTCTCGGCGCGGGAGCGAACGTGAGAGTCGTCAAGAAAATCAACTGGGATTTGAGGACCAACGTTTTTCCCGAGGCGGAGACGGACAATCCTTCTCTTGAGACGCTGGAATACAAACGTTATCTCGATTCGGGCGAGGAAATTTTGAAAATATTGAAGGA
>JAISDQ010000251.1 GCA_031264605.1 Synergistaceae bacterium
GCAGCCGTCCCCCGCGGTATCAAAAATTTCCGATACCGTCCATGACTCACAGTCGGAAGGGCTCAGAAGATGCGAGACGTTGAATTCGTATTTCGCGAAAAAACGCTCCAACTGGAAATTCCTTATCCTCAAAGCAACACGTCCTTTCAAACTTTCAATAACGTACGATTTTCTCCGCCGGAGAAAAACAAGCAATGCCCGCGCAATAATCCTTTGACGGTCGGTCAAACGATCGCCGAACGCCCGTCCTCCCGTTCTTCGCTCATTTATTCCCCGTTCCTCCCGGCGCGAGTTCCGCCGTTATCACTCCGGCCAGGATCAGCGCGGACGCCGTGAATATCCTCGGAGTCATCGGTTCTTCGATGAAGACTATGCCTAGAACTCTGCCGAACACGCTCGACATCGACAGAAGTATCGCGGTGTGGGTGGCGGTCGTGTATTTTTGTGCGACGTTCTGGATAACCAGCGTCAGCGCGAAGCCGACGGTTCCGGCGTATGCCACGGCGGCCCACGCGGTATACGGTATTTCGGACGGCATCGGCTCGAAGATCAGCGCGGCGGCGGCCGCAAGCGTCATGCCGCCCAGCGCCTGCCAAAACGCCAGCGCGTAAACGTCGGCGCTCTTCACGAACTTCTGTACCAGAAGGATATACGCGGTCACCAACAGCATCGAGGCGAAGCACAGCAGGTCGCCGACGTTCACGGACATCGAACCGTCAAGCATCAGGCCGGCCATTCCGGCCACGCACAGGGCAATCGACGCGATAACACGGCGGGGCGGAGCTTTTCTTTCCATAAATGCCGCCGCTAGCGGGACAAAGACGACCGACATGGCTATTATGAAGGACTCGTTCCCGGCCGTGGTGAAAAGAAGCGCTATCGCGCCCAGAATGTGCGCCAGTATAAATACCGCCCCGGTAAAGAAACCCGCCGCGGACGCCGCGCGGGGCATCGAGACGGCCCGGCGTCCGAAGAAAACCGCGGTCGCCGCGAACGCGACCGCGAAACGCAACGCGCAAAACCACAACGGCGTGAGTTCCGTCAACGCGCCGCGGAGGACGACGTTCGTCGCGCCCCAGATAAAGGCGACCGTCAAGACTCCACCGTCGCCGAGCATCATCCGCAGCCTGTTCCCCATCGAGACGGCTCCGCGCCTCACTCCTCGGTCTTGTTCTTCCGGATCAGGCTCCACGCTATCCACGACAGCAACAGAGCGCCTCCCACCAGAACGGCCCACACGGCATACTTCGTCCACTCTTTATAGGCATCCGTCCCGCCGCTTTCCGTGTCGGGCGGCCGGTCTGGCGAGGCTGTCGGCGCGCTGGCCCCGACCTCGGCCTCCAATATGTCCCGCTCGTCTATGCCGCCGAGGGCTATCTGCATAAGGTCCGGCCTCGCGAGCCGCGGCGAGTTTCCGCCGCTGCCGAACGCGAGCACGTACGGAGGCTTGCCCTGAGCTACGAAGACCAGTTCCTTCGGATGCCAGCGCATTTGCAACACGGGAGGAGGCGAGGGCAGATTGTCCCGCATGGTGAGCTTCCAGAATCTGTCGTTTGTGCGGAACACGGAAATCGGGGCGTTTCTGCTCTCCCCCGCGTCGTTTTTTATGAGCGAGAGGCGAACGTCGCCCTGCCGCCGCCACTCGTCGTCCGCGTCATTGCGCGAACTGACGGAGGCCGCGTACACGCCCGCGGTTTCGAGGATGAAGTTCACCTCGGACGCCGGAAAGGCCCCGGCGGTGTCGTATATCATTGACCTCGGTTCGTCGCCCGGCACGCCCCCGAACGACGCGGAGTCCTGCCGGATTTCGTCCTCGCGTTCTCCGGCCCTTATCGATACTACGATGCTGTCCGGCAGTTCCCACTCGCCGTCCACTTCCAGCATCAAATACCGCGCCGGGCCGCGCGAATCCAGCCCTATGACCCCCGACGCGACCACGTCGCTTCCCCGCCTCAGCCGTATCAGCGGCTCTCTCCGCGCGGCCTGCGTCCAGTCGCGCAGGTTGTCGGATAAATATACGTCCGCGTACGCCTCCGCGTCCTTCTCTCCGCCGGAGGGAATCTCTATGTCGTATCCCATGACCGGACGTCCGTCCCACGGAGTCCCGATCTTCGAGAGGTCGGCGAGAAATCTGCCTGCGCCCGCGCCGGGCGTCCCGGAACCGCCGACGATTTCAACCACCTGGCCGTCCTCTCCGGTCTTTATCGTGACGCCCGTAATTGACGCCGGCGATCCTCCGGACGGCGGAAGGGGGAATAGGGGCGCCGTCATCTTCGCCGGTTCGCCCGGCGCGGGTTCATCCTGCGCGCGGTACGGCGTTCTGACGTCCCTGACGATGAACGGCGCCGGGTTCGCGTCCGAGTCAAAGACGGCGAGGTCCGTCTCGTATGACTGTATTAGTCCCCTGAATATCTCGTTGGTGATGTGAATTCTGTACACGCGCCCCTCGTCGTTCGCGACGAGCGAATGCCTGAAGGCGAAATCGGCGATGGAGAACGGCCTCTCCGAATCCCGCCTTTGGGCTCCCGCGGCGGCTATCGCGGTCATTGCGGCAAATGCTACAGCGAGCGTGAAAATCTTTTTCAAGGCGCGTTCACACCTCCCCTTCATCCCGGTTGCCGGTGCGGGCGTTCGCGGGCGGGAGAGGAGCGGCCCACCCTATGAGCAGGAAAAATCCGCCTAGCAGAAGGAAGGCGAATATCCTTATGACGGTCGCGCTGTTTCTCAGGTCTATCGCCAACAGCTTGAGGATGTCAAGGGCGAGCAATCCGGCGCCCATGAACCAGAGCAACCTCGATCCGTATCTCTTGCCGCCGAATATGCACCCCAAAGACGCGACTCCCCATAAGATGGCTATCATTCCCTGGAAGTACGGCGCTCTGGACATGTATCCGAACGAGACGCGCTCGCCGAAATAATACAGGGCCGAGCGTGCCGCGACGTTGTTCAGAAGCAGGAACGTCACGAACGGCAGCGCGTAATGAAGTCCGATTCTTCGGACGCGTTCGTTTGGCGTCGTACCGAGCAGCATCGCCGCCGCGGTCAGGTACAGGAACTGCCGCAGCTCCAGCGCGTTGAGCAGCGGAACGTAGAAGGAGAAATACGGAGTCAGAATCACGCTGAAAGACTCGACGAACGCCGGAAATCTGAACAGCATCATGAGGCACAGAGCCGCGCGGCTGCCCTTTAGATAACCTCCCATGGCGACCGCGCGGTCGAACCGTTTCAGGGTCAGGAGGCCCGTCGCGGCAAACAGGGGTAAGAACGCGGCGAGATCGCTCACGTTCCCAAATATCTGAGGGAAGGCGGCATTTACCCAGAATTGCCATGCGACAGCCGTGTACGATACGAAGGTGAACAGTAAAATTCCCCACGTGACGGCACGAAGACGCGTCGGAGAGGCGGAGCGGTACGATAGGGCTCCGAGCGCGAACATGACGATGAATGCGGGCCAGTTGGTGACATAACTGCGCCATGGATCATTCAGGAACATATTCCCTAAGCCGTCGATGGCGTATCGCAACGAAACGGAGGCCGATATCGGCCACAATAGCGACACAAATAATATCGCGGCCAACGGGGGAAAGGCCAGAATCCCGGCCGCGTCCCAATTGGAAGTTGCAGGCGGCGAACCGACGCCGAACACGCCGTTGGCCCTCCAGCCCCGATACGACGACAGAGCGTAACCGGCGGTCCCGCCGAGGCACAGGATGGAAAAAGCCGTCACGCCTGATTCCTTGAACGCCACGAACGCGGCGTGCCATACGGAGAGCGTCCACCATACCGTCCCATACGCGGCGAAGAAATGCGATACGCTGCGGAGAGACGGCATCGTGAATTCGCCGTCCAGGATTCGGGCGGGCGGCGTCAGTCTGTCGGGGGCTTCGGACATGAAACGGCTGCTGAGCAACGCGGATACCGCAAATATCAAACCGGTCAGGAGAAACGGGGACGTCTCGTCGCGCCAGTTCATCAGGCCGGCCGGCCTGACGGCTATGCCGTATATGTGGGCGGGCAGGTGCAGGTAAGGCCCGTAGTTGTAAATCACAAACGCCGCCGCGTGCAGCAGAAGTCCGCTCACGAGCGCGTAACCCACGTTTTTTCTCACGGCGAACGCGATGAGAAACGCGGCCTCCGCGGCCCATATCGCGGACGCCGAGGCTTGCTGGAACGTGAACGGTATGGCCAGATTCGAAAATATCATGCAGTAAACCAGGAACAACTCGGAAGAAGCTCCGGCCTCGCGCGCCCGGGCGCTCTTCGTCACGGCCATGCCGAACGCGAGATGCAGCGCGCCGACCGCGAGACAGGTGAGGGCGACCCAGTATCTCGTGTGGGAAGCCGCGGCCATCTGAAGGAACACGAAGGCGAACGGAACGGTGACGGTCATCGGCATGTCCAT
>JAISDQ010000063.1 GCA_031264605.1 Synergistaceae bacterium
CTTCCTTCTCTCGTGATGCCGATGGCCAGGGAATTTCATGACGTTCCCATAGTCCTAGCGCACGCGGGGGGCGGTATGTTCGCGGCGGAGGCCATAGTGGCCGCGCGGTTTTGCGAGAACATATATTTGGAAACATCGTGGGTGTACGCGGCGGACATAAGCGCGATGATATCGGCTGTGGGCGCCGGCCGCGTCATGTTCGGCACGGATATTTTTGAAAACGTCCCGTCCCACCTTTCGATATATGAGAGTCTTAACCTCTCCGATGAGGATTACGAGAAGGTAATGGGGTTGACGGCGGTCTCGCTGTTTCGGCTGAATTGAAATAGGAGGTGGAGGAGATTAATATGCGTGAAGAGGTTGTTCGGCGAATATTGAGCACCAAGCTTATAGCGATCGTACGGGGGATCGAGGGCGAGTCGTGTATGGCTCTGGCGGAAGCGCTCTGCGAGAGCGGAGTGGAGATGATAGAATTCACGTTTGATCCAAAGAATCCAAGCGGGAATGGCAGCGTAGCGGATACGATAAATAACATTCGAGCGCGGTTTGGGGATAGATTGCTGCCTGGGGCGGGAACCGTCACCACTCCCGATTTGGTCGACACGGCGGGGAGCGCCGGCGCGCTCTATATCATATCGCCCGATATGAATCCGGCGGTTATAGAGCGTACTCGCGAGCGGGGACTCGTCTCGATCCCCGGCGCGCTTTCCCCGACAGAAATTCTGAGCGCGCACCGGGCCGGTGCCGATTTTGTGAAAATATTTCCGGCGTCGGTATTGGGAGCTGAATATATAAAGGCGATACGCGCCCCGATAAACCATGTGAAACTACTGGCTGTCGGAGGAATCAACGCCGAAAATATCAGTGATTTTTTGAGCGCCGGCGTTGTGGGCGCCGGGGTCGGCGGCAATCTTGTCAATAAGAAACTGGTTGCGGAGGGCAGGTTTGCGGAAATTCGCGAGTATGCCAAAACTCTGGTCAAAAACGCGGCTGTTGCCGCAAAATAAAATAGCCAACGCCAAAATTGGCCGCAGGCGGTACTAATCAGTGCCCGCGGCCAATTTCGCGTTTTTCAGCCGGATTTCGACTGACTGAATATCAGCGTCAGATTGGCGTCATTCGATATTCCGGTGCCGCGTTTCCATTTCCTCGTAGGTTTGGCCCATTTCGCGCATCGCGAAAATGGCGACGACGTCCAATAGCATGTAGAGGTGCTGCTCGTACTGGTTTCCCATCGGCTGATTCGTCGGCGCCACATCGTGCTGCACCGGCGCGTTCGGATCATTTCCCGTTTCGCCCATGTATACTGTGGAATGCACGAATAAAACGATATCCGCGTATCTGACTGCCGACTTTCCCTCAGGCAGGCCGGTCAGCATTGCAATCCGGGCGCCGGTTTGTTTTGCGCGGTTCAGCACATAATCGAACATCCCGATATCGCCCCTGCCGTCCGATACTATGAACAGATCGCCCGGCCCCATGGCGACCGCGGTGTCGTCCCACAGCCAATGCGCCGATTTCCCAAGGTGCGCCAATCTCATCGCGAAACCCCGGCATGAGATGCCCTCGCGTCCGGCGCCCATTACGAAAATACGTTTCGCGTCCACGATCGCCCGGACGAAAACTTTGAGCTGTTCCATATCCAGCCGTTCGAAAACCTGCCGATGCTCCTCCACAATCGCCCTGGTTATTTCCTCGTACATTGTTTTATAATCCATAATATCCTCTCCTTTAAACGCGCCGCCTTGAATACAGGCGCTTCGAAATATCGGATTTTGCGCTCTGCCTGACGATGAAGTTGAAACCTGCCATTTGCTTGTATTATAATGCGCCGCCGCTGATAGTCAACGCGTGCGTACACCCGTGAATTTGGGCGGAAACGCGGGGAGGGAATACGGCTGGCGGGTAAAACCATTGAGGAATTATGTCAAAATTTGTCACAGACGAACGACGAACGTATAAAAAATCTAGACGTTAAGAAATGGCCTGAGAGTTGGTATAATGTTTCATACCAAAGGGATGGTGTCGCGTGATGTGCGAACAGGACGAACATGAGCACCGGAATGATTATAACTGGAAAGAAATAATTACGAAAAATATCGACGACGCAATCTCTTTCTTCATACCGGAACTTGCGGCGAAACGGGATTATTCTCAGGTACCGGAACTTTCCGGGATCGAACATCCGGCCATCGGCGGCAAATCGGATAAAGACAAAGTGATTTCGGATCTGTGTTTCAAGCTTCCTTTGATAGATGGAAATACGCCCCGCGCCCTGTTCATAATCGAACAGCAGCATAGCCCCAAAAAAGAACTGTCGGAGCGCGTTTTCGAGTCATGGTATCGGGCGAGAGACGAACATCGGATTCCCGTTACGTGTCTTGCCATTTACACGGGCCATGTGAGGCCGATAGATAATTTTCACAACGAATATGCGGGAACATCGGTGAATTTTAAGTTCAATGTTTACAGCGTCGCCAAAACGGATGAGGAAGAATTGAGGCGTGACGGCCGGGATTTCGCCATTCCGGTGCTGACGGCCAAAAGGATGCTGGAAGCGGGCGGAGATCCGTTGCAACGCGGCGAGTATTCCCTCGAGATTCTCGGAATGATAAAAGAACGTGTGCCGAACGAAAGAAAAGCGAGGTCGTTCCGAAATTTTGCGCACAATATATTGGAAATAGATAAAACGGATATCGACCCGAAAGTGAAGGAGGCATGGAAAATGCAGTTCAGACCGGTGAGTGAAGTAGTCAAGGAATTTGATATACGTGACGCGAGGCAAGAAGGCAGGCAGGAAGGCATACAGGAAGGCATACAGGAAGGCATGCTCAAAGCCGCGCGGAACCTCCTGAAAAAGGGATTTCCCGTCGAAGAAGTAGCGGATGGAATCGGCCTTACGCTCGAAGAACTCAGCGAGCTTCGGCAATACGCGGACAGGACTGATTCGAGATTGTCCGATTCCGTATGATTTGCTCGCATTTTTGTGAAAACGCCTGAAAAATCACCCCAAATACGCCTATGAAGAGGTTTTGGCAGTGAAAAGAGACGGCTCGTTTTTTGAGCCGTCTTTGCGTATTCGACGCAAATTAAAAATTCAACTCTTTTGAAACTTCCCCGACGCGTTTGCCCTGTGGGGCGCGTCCTCTCGCAGCCGCCGCTTTACGTTATTGACAACGATAAAGTAATTGGCTATAATTTCGCTCGCTCAGTTAATTTACCAAATTATATAACATATTGGGAGGTTTCTTAATGAAAAGTTCTAAAGTGATGGCAGTTACTATTTGTGTTGTTCTCGCGTTGATTGCCGTAGTCGGGCTGGCCGCTCAGATTCGGACGGCGGATGCCGCCGAGGGGCTCGCCACCATTAAGGGAGGCGGCAAGGGGCGCGATCTCAGCGCTTTGACCGTGGGGTTCGCGCAGATGGAGAACAATATCTCCTGGCGTATCGCTGAAACAAACAGCATGCAGGGCGAAGCCGCGAAGCTGGGAGTGACGCTCGTTTATACCGACGCTCAGTCCGACACGGCCAAGCAGGTCTCGGACGTCGAGGATATGGTGGCGCAGGGCGTGGATTACATCGTGCTGCCTCCCCGCGAAGAGGAAGGCCTCACTCCGGCGTTGAAAGCCGCTCAGGATGCCGGTATCCCGGTTATTCTCATAGACCGCAGCGTCAAGGGCGTGCCCGGCATCGATTACACCACGCTGATCGCCTCCGATTTCGTATATGAGGGCGAGGAAATAGGCAAGTGGGTCGTGAACAAGGCCGGGGGCAAGGGCAACATCGTAATCCTCGAAGGCACGCAGGGCGCGACTTCCACGATAGACAGGCAGAAGGGTTTCATGAACATAATCGAAGGCACGGATATGAAGATCATAGCCGACCAGACCGCGGAGTATACGATGAGCGGAGCGCTCACCGCCATGCAGAATATCATTCAGGCGCACGGCGACGCTATAGACGTCGTTTACTGCCATAACGACGATATGGCCCTCGGCGCTATCCAGGCGCTGAAATCCGCCGGCATGAAACCGGGCGAGGATGTCCTGGTTGCCGGTGTCGACGGCGCTAAGGCGGCATTGGAGGCCATAATAGCGGGTGAAATGTCCGTGACTATACAGTGTAACCCGATTTTTGGCCCCATCGTCTTCGAGACCATAAAGAGGCTCGAGGCCGGCGAAGAGATTCCCACGCAGATCACCAACGCCGACATGCTGTTCGACATAACGAACGCGGCGGCAAATCTGGACATCGCTTTCTAGGGAAACCGCCGGGTTTCAAATGTTTCCTGGCGAGGCGGTTCATGTGTTTTTGCCGAGTTTAACGCAAACGCGAAGATATGTAATTATGCGCGCGTCGTCTCGCGGCCAAAAGTTATTTAATTGGCGTCTTTTGAAATAAAAACAATTATTTAAGGAGGCTTTCCCTTATTCCCGGACAGGCGAGAAAATTGCGGAAGAGGGGGAAGCTTCTTTAATTTTTGTTTTTGCTTGGGTTCCGTCAATTTATGGCGGTACGGTTTTTGTATTATGCGTCGGGTGGAGAGTGCGAGAAGGTGGAAAAAGAACTTCTTTTGGATATGAAGGGCATTGATAAGATATTTCCTGAAGTACACGCGTTAAGGGGCGTCGATTTTGTTGTGCGTAAAGGCGAAGTCCATGCACTCATGGGGGAGAACGGCGCGGGAAAATCCACTCTGATCAAAGTGCTTACGGGAATTTATGAAAAAGACGGAGGATCGATTACCTTCGACGGCGGGGAAATCAGCCCAAGAAACCCATTGGAGGCCCAACACGCCGGTATTAGCGCCATCTATCAGGAACTGAATCTGGTGCCATTTCTGCCCGTCTACGAAAATATATTCGTCGGACGCGAGCCCGTAACGAGGCTGCGAATTGTAAATCGTGAGGAAATGGCGCGCCGCGCCGATGAAGTGCTGGGCGACATGGGAATACGCATTGACGTGACCGAGCCGCTGAACAGCTACTCCATGGCGATTCAGCAGATGGTCGCCATAGCGCGGGCCATTACCATAAACGCGAAGCTCGTCATAATGGACGAACCTACATCCTCCCTTGACACGAAAGAAGTGAAAGTTCTGTTCTCGGTAGTACGCAGGTTGGTTGAGAAGGGTATCGCCGTGATCTTTATAAGCCATAGACTCGATGAGGTTTTCGAGGTAGCGGAGCGAGTGACGGTTTTAAAAGACGGCCAGTTGGTGGGAGAATTCAAGGTCAGTGAACTGGACCAGCTTAAGCTGGTTTCCCACATGATAGGCCGCGAAGCGAAAGATATGGAGCGTAAAAAATTCGACTACCGGTACGCTGACGCGGAGGAACTTGCCGTAATGCGAAACATCAGGCAGGGCGTGCGCCTGAGCGGTATAGATATCGACGTCAAAAAAGGCGAGATACTGGGGCTTGCCGGTCTTTTGGGTTCCGGACGCACCGAACTCGCGAAGATTTTGTTCGGAGCGGAAATTCCGGATGGCGGCGAAATCCTGTTCATGGGACGCGGCATGCGCCTCAAGGCTCCGAAGGACGCTATCGACGCCGGTATGGGATTTTGTACCGAGGACAGAAAAATCGAGGGCGCCATACCTCACCTTTCCGTCAGGGAAAATATAACGATCGCCATGCTTCCCCAAATTTGCAGATTCGGCGTAGTGTCCGGAAAAAAGCAAGACGAGACGGTGCGCCGGTTCATCGAACGCCTTGATATAAAGACGCCCTCGCCGAACCAGACTATGCGAAACCTGAGCGGCGGCAACCAGCAGAAGGTGCTCTTGTCGCGCTGGCTGTGCCTCAACCCTAAACTGGTGATACTTGACGAGCCGACGCGGGGCATAGACGTCGGGACGAAAGCCGAGATAGAAAATCTGATACAGGAGTTGTCCAATACGGGAATAAGCGTCCTCATGATTTCCTCTGAGATAGCCGAGCTGGAGCGAAACTGCGACCGCGTCGCCGTCATGAGGGAAGGGCGGAAGCTCGGCGAATTGACGGGCGCTGATATAAGCCAGAATAAAATCATGGAACTCATCGCTCAGGGGCATCGCAAGTTCGGCGAAAAGGAATGTGCTTGAATGGCAAATTTATCGGATGAGCGATCGGCACAGGGAAAGCATCTGGCCGCGGCCGCCCGCAAATACGGGGCGTTGCTGGTGCTGATTGTAATGATTGCGGCGAACGCCGCTATCACGCCTAATTTCCTGAAGGCCGGCACGTTGTGGAATATAATTATACAATCCTGCACCATTATACTGACGGGGATGGGCATGACTATGGTCATTTCCTCCGGCGGCATAGACATATCGGTCGGTTCCATGATGGCCGTGGGTTCGATGGCGGCCGCGAAACTGCTGCCGTTGGGACTGGCGCCGGCTATATTGCTTTCGTTGGCCCTGTGCCTCTTAATGGGCGCTTTCACCGGTTTCATGATAGCGAAGCTGCGTTTGCAGCCGATGATAATGACGCTGACGATGATGATGGCGCTGAGGGGGGGAGCGCAGGTAATGAATAACGCCATGCTCCTTTACATCAACGACGCCAGGTTCGCTATGATAGGGAATTATAAGATATCCGGCGCTTTGCCGCTGCAGACTTTCGTAGTGCTTGTAGCGGTATTGGCGGTATATTTCATAATGGAGAAGATGTCGCTGGGCAGGTATATACAGTCGGTCGGCGATAACCCTCATTCTTCGCGGCTTGCCGGAATCAACACGGTGCGGACGATAATAATCGTCTATATGTTCAGCGCGTTCTTCGCTGGAGTCACCGGCATCATAGAGACATCGAGGCTCAGCGCGGCGGACGGCAACGCGATAGGGCGGCTGGCCGAAATGGACGCGATTGCCGCCGTGGCGGTGGGCGGCACATCGATGCTTGGCGGCAGGGCTCATGTGCTGGGTACGATCGTGGGCGCTCTCATAATGCAGCTCATCACGATTTCGGTCAATATGAACAACATTCCGTTTGAATTGGCTCAGGTTATCAAGGCTGCCGTCATCATAGTGGCGGTCTTTTTGCAGCGAGAGAAGGCGAGATGAGGTGGGAAGCTTGAAATCTATTCCCAAAATAAAAATTTTATCGGGAATAAGCGGCGTAGCGTTCGCGTTTGTGGTCATGTTCGCGGCCGCAAGCGTCATCTTCGCGAACAAGAACTTTCTGTCGGTAAATTCGATAAACAATTTGCTCCGCAAGGCATGTACGGACGGAGGCATATTGGCGTTGGGCATGACCTTTGTGATGCTCATCGGGTATATCGACCTGTCGGTGGGTTCCGTGATGGCCCTGTCGGGAGTGCTCGCCGCGATGGCATGCCGGGTCAACCCGTTGCTTGGGATCGCTGTCGGCCTCGCGGCGGGGATCGCTTGCGGTTTCATGAACGGGGTGATAGTCGCCAAGATGGGCATATCCCCGTTCGTGGCCACGCTCGCCAGCATGCTGGGGTTGCGGGGTATAATCTATATCATCACCAGCAAAAAGAGCGTTTCCGTGTCCGATGATATATTCACCGTTATTGGCAACGCGTCGGTGGGCAGGATATCGCTATCGGTATTTATATTGTTTTTTCTTGTGCTGCTGTGCATGCATATAGGGCGCAACACAAAGTTCGGGATGGCCATCTACGCGGTTGGGGGCAACGAGGAAGCCGCGCGGATGATGGGCTTGAATGTGGACAGAATCAAGATATCCGCCTATATGATGTGCGGATTGTTCTCGGGCATAGGCGGGGTGCTTTTGACCTCGCGCCTCAGCGCCGCCCAGGCGGTGGCCGGGGAAAACTGGGAAACGACGGTAATCGCGTGCGCCGCGTTGGGAGGCATCAAACTTTCGGGCGGCGAGGGGCGTTTTCTGGGCACTTTTTTTGGCATGCTGATCGTATCTATAATAAAGACAATATTCAACTACGCGGGCAACATAAACACATGGTGGCAGAACATCATCATGGGAGTATTGTTGATGGTCGCCATAACGGCTCAATCAGACATATTCAAAAAAATTGGACACAATAGGAGCGTCAAGGCCCTGACTGAATGAACGCGCCGTTCGTCTTCAACATCCAGCGTTTTTCGACGCGCGACGGCCCAGGGATACGAACCACGGTTTTTTTGAAAGGCTGCAATTTGCGCTGTCGATGGTGTCACAACCCTGAATCTTTGTACGCGGGACCTGAAATTCAGTATTTCGCCGATAATTGCGTGTCATGCGGGGAATGCGCCGTAGCGTGTGAGCGCGGCGTCCGCCTCGCGGCCGGCGCGCTCGCGTTCCCGGAGCGTTGCGTCGCTTGCGGGCGCTGCGCCGACGTCTGCCCGAACGACGCCTTGAAACTTGCCGGACGCGCGATGACGCCGAATGACGTGATCGGAGTCGTGCGAAAGGACATTGAATATTACGGCAATTCAGGCGGGGGAGTCACGTTGTCCGGCGGCGAGCCGATGCTCTACCCGGAATTTTGCGCCGAGGTATTTGCCGCCGCGATGACGGAAGGGATTCACACTGCCCTCGATACCGCGGCGAACGTCCCGTTCGATTCATACGCGGCGGTGCTCCCCTATTCCAGAGCCGTTTTGCTCGACCTGAAAATTATGGATCCCGGACTGCACAAAGAATATACCGGCAG
>JAISDQ010000083.1 GCA_031264605.1 Synergistaceae bacterium
CTCTTTATGCCGCTGTCTATGAGGCATATCGCGGCGGCGAAAGAAACTACCCTCAGAATCGCGTTCATCGAGGTAAAAAGATAACCTTCTACGGCAACGCCTATCATGAACACGCCGACGCATGCTCCCGCGGCGACGCGCAGCCCCTCGGCGAGCGGCGTGTCGATGAGCAGCAGTTGAGGCGAGTATATGAACATGTACGGAACCACGAAACCGGCAATGGCCAATTTTACAGCAGCGAACCCTGTTTTCATCGGATTGCCGCCCGAGAGCCCCGCGGCGGCGAACGCCGCCAGCGCCACCGGCGGCGTCAGGTTAGCGAACATGGCGAAGTAGAAAGCAAACATGTGCGCCGCTACTTCGGGTATGCCCAGTTTCGCGAGGGCGCGCGCGGCTATGGCGGCGGTTATGATGTACGCGGGTATCGACGGGACGCCCATTCCTAAAATCATGCACGTAACCATCGTGAAAACCAAAGTGAGCAGCAGACTGGATTTCCCTATGCTGATAATGGCGTCGGCCATTTTAAGCCCGAATCCCGTTTTGGACATGACGCCAACTATTACGCCGACGCAGGCGCAAGCGACGGCGACCGAGACGGTTCCGCGGGCTCCTTCGTCGAAAGCGTCAAGCAGCAATTTAAACCCGTGCCGCGCCATTTCCAAAAGGTCGGTGAACGCCGTTCCTCTTTTGACCGCGGCCCTCAGACCGTCGTCGCCCTCCGAAACCGCCCACTTCAAGAGGGAGGCGAGAGCCGCGATAACGAGGGTCGCCATTATGGTGACGACCGCCGAATATATCACTGTGGTTCCCGATAGAAGAAGCATATACAGGAGAAGCAGTATGGGTATGAGAAGATACCCCTTCGATTTGAGCACGGCGCCAACCTTGGGAAGCTGTTCCCTCGGAAGCCCGAGGAGCCCTATTTTGCCGGCGCGCAGTTGAACCTGAATGATTATGCCCAGGTAATACATGAGAGCCGGTATAGCCGCGTGAACTATTATTTTCGAGTACGGAATGCTCAGAGTCTCGGCCATTATGAAAGCGGCCGCGCCCATGACCGGAGGCAGAAGCTGCCCTCCCACCGAAGCCGACGCCTCGACCGCGCCGGCGAACTCCTTCGAGTAGCCGGTTTTTTTCATCAGCGGAATCGTAAAAGCGCCGGTAGTGACGACGTTGGCCACAGCCGAGCCGTTGATCGAGCCCAGAAGCCCCGAGGATATGACCGATACTTTGGCGGGACCCCCTTTTGTGTGACCGGCGATGGCCATCGCTATGTCGTTGAAGAAAGATCCCATTCCTGTCTTTCCCATCACCGCGCCGAACAGTATGAACAGGAAGATGTAACTCGCGGCCACGCTGACGGAACTGCCCAGGATGCCCTCGGTCAGCATCAATTGGTTCGACAGTTGAACCCAGGTGTATCCGCGGTGCCTGAATATTCCCCACAGATTGCGGCCCCAAAGACCGTACACTATGAATATGATGCTCAGGGTCGGAAGCGCCCATCCGGACATTCTTCTCGACGCCTCGATCACGAGAACGACCATCAGCGTCGCCGCGATCATGTCGCAGGTGTTGGCGTTTCCGGCTCTGTCAATAATTCCCAGATAGTCAAACCACATGTAAAGCGGAATGAGCACGGAAGCCGCGATGAACGCCCAATCGACCCACGGTATTTTTTTATAATCGCTTTTCTTGCCGAACGGATACATGACGAAACTCATCACCAGCATCATGCCGACGTGAAGGGAACGGTGTTTCAATACCACGGGCGTGCCGACGAGCGCGGTCACGAAATGGTACAGGCTGACCGCTATGCACAGCCAGTAAAACGCCCTCGCCAAGACCCGATTGGATAGTTTTCTGGTGCTCGCTTCCCTGTCTATCTCCTCGATCAGTTTTTGCTGTTCTTCCGTGAGAACGCCTTCCATCGCCAGTTTTATGTCGCGGTCGCTTTCCCCCGCCGCTGCGCCGGGGCGTACGCCGTTTTTATTTTCCCGGATATCCATTTCATCTGTCCCTTTCTACCGTGAGGCGCAATCTTTCATGGTGCGGCAGCAGCGCCCCGTTAGTTATCAAGACGCCGTCGAGTTTTATATCCCTCGTTGCGGTATCGGAATTGAGCCAGTCGAGTTCATCGAAACGCTGTCCTATTCCCTCCATGTGGATCAGACCGTTTTTTATATAGACGACGCGCCCCTTGTTTTCGGGAATGCCGGCCCCGAACGCCGGAAACGTAATCGCGTCCAGTACCAGGCCAAGGTTTTCGTCGATGTGATAATGCTCGTTCCACGGAATGCGTTCGAGGGAATGTATCCATCCGAAAAATAATTCGCCCCCGACCGAAGCCGGAGACTCGGCCATTATCTCCCCCGTTTTCCAGTCCCTTATCCGCAGATAAACGCCGTCATCAGCCCCGCCCGCGCCGGCCGCCATGAACATGAACACGGCTGTCACGAGAAAAAAACCGGGGAATGATGACGGAAATCCCCGGTTTTCGCCGCGCCGCCCGGTTATTTCAGCACGCCCTTGTCCTTGTAATACTGGACGGCGCCGTCGTGTAACGGCACCGAAGTGCCTTCGATGCCGCGAAGGGCCGTCTCGGGCATGATATTTGCCTTCGCCGTGGCGTGGGACATCTGAATGGCGTCGAGCCCCGCCGGCGAGTAGATATTTTCGAGCAGGTCGTAAACGACTTCACTGGGCAGCGATTTGCTGACGAGCATTATGTTCATGACCGCCGCCGTCGTAGTGTCGCTGTCGGTTTTGTAAGTATCCTTGGGTATTGTGGCCTCGATATAGAAGGGATGCTTTGCGATAAGCCTCTTGAGCGCCTCGCCCTCGACAGGCACAAACGATATTTTTTTCGACGTTCCCAGTTCCATTATTGTGGCGTTGCCCAGGCCCGAGGTGACGAAAGCCACGTCGCATAGGCCGTTTTTCATCTGATCGATCGCTTCGCCGTAGTTGAGATAGTCGATTTTACAGTCGGCGTAAGTCATGCCGTGGGCTTCGAACATCATTCGCGCGTTGAGTTCCACGCCCGAATTGGGCGCTCCGACTCCCACGCGTTTGCCCTTCATGTCCTCGAATTTTTTGATGCCAGCGTCTACGGTTGTGACTATCTGGCAGTAATTCGGCCACAGTCCCATCATCGCGCGCAGGTCAGTTGCCGGCGGTTTGCCCTCGAAAGCGCCGAAGGACTCGACGGCTTGGATGACCGAGTCCGCCATCGCTATGGCCATTTCGCCCTGCCCGGTCTGAAGCGCGTTGATATTTTCGACCGTGGCGCCGGTGGCGGTAGCCGAAGTGTCGTAGCCCAGGCGGCTGAGGAACGTAGCGAACGCTCCCCCTATCGGGAAATAGATGCCGCTCGACGGGCCCGTGAGTACCGTTATGAAGTAATCGGAACGATTGACCGCGGGGGCCGCGAACGCCGCCGCTGAAACCGAAATGACCGCCGCCAGGAAGATGGTCACGCATATCTTTTTCATCATATTCACCTCATCGCGAAAATAATTTGTTCTCAATAACGCTGCGAAAAAAATGCTCTTTATATTCGGCATGCTTTTTCACATGAGCGCCACCCCCGGACGGATAATGATTTTCGCGCCGCATAAAGCGTTAACACGATTTTATCCGGGAGTCCGGTGGCTTTAAGCGATATAATGTCGTATTTTTTATTAGGGCATAATACCGAAATCGCGCGTTGCGGACGCGGCGCGTCTGGAATAATTTCTTTGCGGAAGAACGAGTTCACGGCGTGAGGCGATGTTTGAGCGGCACAAAAATGCATTATACTTTTAATTGCCGGCAAGAAAAGCGGCGGCTCGACCGGGAGGCAAAAATGAAGGAAAGACCTTCGTTAAAAAGTTTTTTGCTGTCAAAATTGAAACAAACTTTCGCTCCGGTGAAAATCAAACGGGCCTTCATGGAATTCGCGGACCGCGGTTTCGTAAAGCTGGGGTATCTGCCCGAAAAAATGGACGGACTCGGAAAAATTCTCCATATCTCCGACACTCCCGTCAGCATGTACGGATATCTGGCAAGGACGCTGCGGAGAATCAATCCGTCCGTGGTGGTGCACACGGGAGACCTCGCCGACGACATAAAACTGGGGCTGTATCCCGCCGAAGCGGGCAGGTACGCCGCCGCGGCGGGCAGGCTGATAAATATACTCCTCGCTCCGCACAGAAGAGTCCTGCTTGTCCTCGGAAATCACGACAGGGCCGACCTGCTCCCGAGCCTTCCCCCGGAGTGTTCGGCGCATGAGGGAGCGGTCGAGGTGAATCTGTTGGGGGCAAATTTCAGAATCTCACATTACGCGGAAAAAATCATGGAAAAACCTGTACAATATAATCTGTTCGGACACGATTTGTCGTCGCGGAGTTTCGTCGACGGGGAGGGAAGATATTTCCTCAACGGAATAGAGATGATGAGACTCATAGATCCCGGCGCCGAAGAGATAAAAACGCTCGTTTATCCGAGGAGCGCGGATAGCGCGCGAATGATGCGCGCAAACCGCCCGAAATGACGCCGCGCAGGATATCACGCCAACCGGAGGGGTGAACGAATAATATGATGTCACTTGTAAGAAGCGGGCCCACCATAATAAACCTGGGCGTCTCAGGCGACGGCGGCGAAAATTTGACCGGATATCTGCAAAATATTTCCTTCAAGCCATCCTCCAATTTGTTCGAATCCTACGACCACGCGGGAGAAGGGGAAACGCTGATCGTACTGGAAACATTCGTTTCCGGGAACAAATCAGAGACGTCCATTTACCAGTCGACAAAAGCGGCCGCTAATATCATGTGCGATATTATCAACAGAGGCTTCGCGGACAGTATAGATAACGCCAAAATTACGCCGCCCAACATATTGATGAGGCTTTTGGGAAACATGGACGCGGCCATAGATCAGATATCGAAGGACTTCAAGGCCAGGGAAACGACGAAGAACGAATTGGTCTCGAACATCGGCGAGTCCTCCGTGCTGGTCAATTTCACCGGCGAGCCGCTCAACAAGTTGGTGCAGGTATTCATGTTCCACAAGAGGGCGCTTTTGATAGACAAACCTTACGGCCAGCTCATAGCCTTTTTGAGGGCCAAAGCGCAGGAATACCTGAACATATCGCTCGGCAAACCCGACTGGAACGAAATCGAAATAACCATATTCGACGCGATGGATCAGTTCAACCTGCACTACCAGCGTCTGATAACGGTTCTGCAGGGTCTCGACGTGGGCGTGATGGTTGGAGAGGATTGGATCACAGAGTATACCGTGGCCCTGCGTAAATCCGAGGTATACCAGATACGCCTCTTGACGCCGCTTTCGCCCCGCGAGATCAAGCGGATCGCGCTGGCGCTGGAATACGACCAGGATGGCAGGAGGCTCGCCGATTTCGACGTGTATGTCAATAAAAAAAAGATAGGATGGGCGACCGAGAAGGAACTGAACAGAGGTTACGCGAGAGGCGACATCGGTGTTCTGCACAGACGGCGGCTCATGTCGTCGCTTCCCGCCGAAGCCAAGGCCGTGCTTCTCAAATTGGACGAAAGCATCGACAGAAACGGGCCGCTCAAGGGGTGAAACAGAAATATCCATGGAGAATTCGAAAGAAATACAGCTATTCGGCGGCAGAAAACTGCCGCTTCGCGGGACGCTCGTAATGGGGATTTTGAACGTCACGGACGACTCGTTTTACGCGCGGAGCAGGGTCAAGAACGAACACGACGCCGTATCGCGGGCGGCGGACATGGCGCATGCCGGAGCGGATGTGCTGGACGTCGGGGCCGAGTCCACGCGGCCCGGATCGCGCGAGATCGACTCCGAAACGGAACGTGAAGTATTGACGCCGGTCATCGGAGCGATCAGGCGCGAACTTCCGGATATGCCGATTTCCGCCGACACGAGGCACGCGACGACCGCCGCCGCCGCTATCGAAGCCGGCGCGGATATCGTCAACGACGTCTCGGGGCTTGGATTGCCCAGTGAAACGCGAAATATGATGTCGCTGCTGTCGGAAACGGGAGCCGCATACGTGCTGACGCACACGAAAGGCACGCCGGACGTGATGCAGCGCTCGCCGGTTTACGGCGACCTCATATCCGAAATCCGCGAATTTTTCGAAGACGGGATACGCGCTCTCGAATCAGCCGGAGTGTCGAGGGAGAAACTGATAATTGACCCCGGCATAGGATTCGGAAAGAGTGCGTCGGACAATCTCGCTTTGCTCGCGAACGTGGAAAAATTTTACTCGCTGGGCATACCCGTTCTGATAGGCGCTTCGCGAAAAGGATTTATCGGGGGGGTAGCGGGAGGGGCCGCAAAGGACGACCCTTCTGAACGCCTCGAAGGAACGCTGGCGATCACGGCGCTGTGCGCCATCGCGGGGGTGAACATTGTCAGGGTGCACGACGCCGCCGCCAACCGGAGAACCGTCGATATGATAGAGGCGATAGCGAGGCACAGGCTTTGACCAATTGTCTGCTGTCCCTGGGAAGCAACGTCGGAGACAGGCTGGCGAATATAAGAGCGGCCGTCGCTCTGCTTGGCAAAAGCAACCGCGTCACGGCAAAAAGCGGCGTTTACGAAACGCCTCCGTGGGGAATCGAAACCCAGCCAAGGTTTCTGAACTGCTGCGCGGCGATCGAAACCGACAAATCGCCGCTCGAACTGCTCCGTGGCCTCAAGGAGATAGAGCGCGAACTCGGACGCGCGGCGCGCGGAAAATGGGAAGAGAGGGAAATTGATATCGACATCCTGACGTACGGCGACGAGAGAATAACCGCCGCCGATCTCGCTATCCCGCACCCGCTGATGAGGGAAAGGGCTTTCGTGCTGGTTCCGCTGCGCGACATAGCGCCCGGTTTCAAACATCCTGAAAGCGGAGAGAGCATAGATCGTCTTCTCGAACACACGGATCGCGGCGGAATAATCCGTATTACGGAGCTTTGACGCGCGGCTTGGCAAAAACGACAAAAACGGCGCGGCGGGGACCGCGTCCGCGGCGCGGCGGAAACCTCCGGTATCCCGATAAACAAGCGCCCAGACTTTTCATTCCGATGTCCCGGCAGGAAATGGAATCCCGAGGCTGGGACGAAATTGATTTTCTCTGCGTCGTCGGCGACGCTTACGTCGATCATCCCTCTTTCGGCATAGCCATAATCTCGCGCCTGCTCGAATCTTTGGGATACAGGGTCGGCGTCGCGGCCCAGCCGGATTGGCGGAGCGTCAAAGATTTCGCCGCAATGGGCAGGCCCAGGTTCGGCGTGATGGTATCGGCGGGAAATCTCGATTCCATGCTGTCCAACTACGCCACCCCCGGAAAGAGAAGGGCGAGGGACGACTACTCGCCGTCGGGCAAGCCCGGGCGCCGCCCGGACAGGGCTGTAATTGTGTACTGCAACAGGATCAGGGAACTCTGGGGCGATATTCCGCTCGTCATAGGCGGAATCGAGGCGAGCCTCAGAAGGATTGCCCATTACGACTATTGGAGCGACGAAATACGCCGTTCGATATTGACGGACAGCAGGGCCGACCTGCTCCTGTACGGAATGGCGGAACGGTCTCTCGAAACGGTGTCGCGCCTGCTTTCGCGCGGACAGGCCGCCCGAGACATACGCGACGTTCCGGGGACGTGCTGGAAAACCCATGACATGTCCGATATTCACGGCAAAAACGGCTTCGTGGAGATTCCCTCCTTTGGAGAGGTATCCGGCGATAAAAGAAAATTTGCCGAGGCTTTCAAGACTTTCTACGAAGAACAGAATTTCGCCTCCGGCCGCGCCGTAGCTCAAGATCAAGGCGCGTGGATCGTGGTGCAGAACCCGCCCTCCCCTCCCCTCTCGCCGAAATCCCTCGACGATATTTATTCCCTTCCGTACGCGCGAGCGCCGCATCCCTCTTACGGCGAGGAAAAAATTCCGGCTTTCGATGAGGTGCGTTTCAGCATAACCAGTCACCGCGGCTGTTTCGGGGAATGCTCTTTCTGCGCGATTTCGACTCACCAGGGAAGGGTTGTGCAGGCGCGAAGCGCTTCAAGCGTTCTCGGCGAAGCTGAAATTCTGGTCAGCGACCCTGATTTTAAAGGATATATACATGATATCGGCGGGCCGACGGCTAATTTCAGCGCGCCCTCCTGCGAAAAGAGCGTATGCCATGGCGCGTGCAGGGGAAAATCCTGCGTTTTTCCGAAATTTTGCGGCGAATTGAAGGTAAGTCACGGCGAATATATGAATTTACTGAGACGCGTCGCTTCCCTGAACGGAGTTAAAAAAGTTTTCGTCCGCTCCGGGCTCAGGATGGATTATATCCTGGCGGATCCAAAAGGGCGCGAGTTTCTGGAGGAACTCTGCCGATCTCACGTCAGCGGCCAGCTAAAAATAGCGCCCGAACACGCCTCGCCCGATGTGCTGCGCCTCATGAGAAAATCTCCGCCCGGCGTGACGGTTAAATTTATAAAAATGTTTCGCGAGATAAACGAGAAGCTGGGCAAAAAACAGTTTGTGGT
>JAISDQ010000088.1 GCA_031264605.1 Synergistaceae bacterium
AACAAAACATCCGGTGTCTTCACAAGTACTCGACACCGGATGTTTTTGAGGCTAAAAGAGGACATTTTCTCAGACGAATTAACCTCTTTTTTGCGGACATTTTCTCAGACGCTTGACAGCAAAAATTTAAGCACGGGAATTCTCTTACCTTTATCTTACTCCTGACTCCTGAAATCATTTCTACTCTTGGCAATCAATGTGCTGAAATTCGGTACAGTGAGCCATGAAAACTGGATATCTGCGGTAGCACCGCAGACCTGGTACTCATGATGAAGGAGACTCGCGGGAACGTTGCTGTCGTGAACTGGTTCTCAAATAGCAACTACAGGCTTTCCATGGTGGAATTCACTGACGGCACTGTCTAGAAGGCTGACCTTATCGACAAATGGCGCAAACGTTATATACGGGACAGACAAAAACGACACTATCGGCAGTACATCCGGCAACATCAGTAGCTATGTAAGCCGAGAAGAAGCGAAAATTTCGCGCTGGCTTCGTCGGCGAGAATATAGTTGAATTTCCTCGTAGTCCTCCACTGCAAAAGAAAATCCGTCCGCAGCACGAATATATTTCTGCCCGTCGAAATCCTCTTTTGCGCTCGGAAACTCTCGTCACCTTTCCGACATTCTCATCGAAATTTTTCGGCATCATAGTGACGGATAGCCTCCAAAAGTCCACCGAAACTATGTTTTTCCGTTTATGTATTTCACGGACGATTTGATATATAATCGCAAAATGGTGATATTTACGGTTCCATTGACATATAAGGTAAAATCATCGGGTTGACGTTGTAACAAGCGCATATTCCGGGGGGAATCCAGATGAAAGAAATTATGACGGGCAACGAGGCGATCGCGAGAGGCGCGTGGGAGGCGGGGTGCCATGTGGCCGCCGCGTATCCCGGCACTCCGTCGTCGGAGATACTCGAAAACGTCGCCCGATACGGCGAGATTGACGCCGAGTGGTCCACAAACGAAAAAGTCGCGGTCGAGGTCGCGAGCGGCGCGGCGCTCGGCGGCGCCAGGGCGCTCGCCGCCATGAAGCACGTCGGTCTGAACGTGGCGGCCGATCCGCTTTTCACTATGTCGTACATAGGGTCGAACGGCGGGCTCGTGATAGTGACGGCCGACGATCCGGGCTTTTTCAGCTCGCAGAACGAACAGGACAACCGCTGGTACGCCATGCACGCCAAGATCCCCATGCTGGAGCCGTCCGACAGCCAGGAGTGCCTCGATTTCACCAAAGACGCTTTCGAACTCTCCGAACGCTTCGACGCTCCGTTATTGTTCCGCGTGACCACTAGAATCTGCCACAGCAAATCGATCGTCGAGACGGGTGAACGCGGCGAGGTTCCGATCAAGCCGTACGACAAAAATCCGGGCAAGTGCGTGATGCAGCCTTCGGCCGCGATGGTCCGCCGCCGTCTCATGGAAGAGCGCGAGGCGAAACTGCGCGCGTTTTCCAACGATTGCAAATTCAACCGCATAGAGTGGGGAAGCGAACGCCATATTGGCGTGATAACGAGCGGCGTCTCGTATCAGCACGCGCGCGAGGCGTGGAGCGACATGGGCGGCAGGGTCTCGTTTCTCAAACTGGGCCTTACGTGGCCGCTGCCGGGCGATCTCATCGCGAAATTCGCCTCCGAGGTCGAAACGCTGTACGTCATCGAGGAAAACGAGCCCTACATCGAAAACTTCGTGAGACGGAACGGCATCGAGTGCGCCGGCATGGAACTGCTTCCCGCGATAGGAGAGCTGAACGCCGGAATAATAAGGGCGGCTATGAGGGGCGGCGAAACCCCCGCCCCCTACAAGACGGATATCACGGCCCCTCCGCGTCCTCCCGTGCTGTGTCCCGGCTGTTCGCACCGCGGTATCGCTTTCGCGCTCTCCAAATACAAGGACATATTGGTCAGCGGCGATATCGGCTGTTACACGCTGAGCGTCATGCCCCCGCTCTCCGTAATCGACTCGGTGATATGCATGGGCGCGTCGGTCTCGGCGGGCATCGGTTTCCGAAAGGCTTTCTCGCGCGCGGGCGCTCGCGAAGACGCCCGCAAGGAAGGCAAGAAGATAAACAAAGTATTCGGCATGATAGGCGATTCGACGTTTTTTCACTCGGGCATCACCGGCCTCATCGACGCCGTGGTCAACCGCAGCGCCATCGCGCTCTGCATAGTGGACAACAGGATAACGGCCATGACTGGGCATCAGGAAAATCCGGGCACGGGCAGGACGATCAGGGGGGAGACCACTGAAACCGTCGATCTCACGGCGATTTGCACGGCTTGCGGCGTCAAACCGGAAAACGTGCGCAAGATCGACCCGTATAATCTCGCGGAGACCGAAAAAGCCGTCAAAGACGCCTATGACAGCGATGAAATATTCGTGCTCATCACGACCAGGCCCTGCGCCCTGATAAAAGACGTTCAGCGCAAACGCGCGAACGTGAGGTGCGAGGTCGACGATAAACTTTGCGTTAAATGCAAGGCTTGTATGCGGGTGGGGTGCCCCGCCCTCGCCTTCCGGGACGGCAGAATAGAGATAGACGGTTCCTCGTGCAACGGATGCACGATATGCGCGCAGGTATGCCCCAGACACGCCATCTCTCAGGCAGGTGAATTCAATGACTGAGCAATCCAATGAGACCAGGAGCGTTCTTCTTGTGGGCGTGGGCGGACAGGGCACGATACTCGCCTCGAAAGTCCTGTCGGTAGGGCTCGCGCGCGCGGGATACGACGTGAAAATGTCGGAGATTCACGGAATGTCCCAGCGCGGGGGCAGCGTTACCACTCACGTCAGGTTTGGGGCGAAAGTTTATTCTCCCATAGTGGACGAACGCGGCGCTGATATCCTCGTCTCGTTCGAGAAGGTGGAGGCCGTCCGCTGGCTCGCTTTTCTGAAGCGCGGCGGAATGCTGGTGGTGAACGATTACGAAATACGGCCGCTCTCGGTGCTCACGGGCACGGCCGAGTACCCTGACGGCGTGACCGGGAAACTCAGGTCGGAAGTGCCCCGCATGATAGCATTCGACGCCGTGAAAATCGCGTCGGATCTGGGCAGCGTCAAGGCCCAGAACGTCGTTCTGCTGGGAGCGCTGGTCAAGGGCATGAAACTCGATCACATAGACTGGAACGCCGTCTTGAAGGATTCGGTGCCTCCCAAGCTGTACGAACTCAACGCGCGGGCGTTCGCCGCGGGAGCCGCGGAACTGAAATAACTACGTGGGGTGATGAGCGTGCTCAGTATTTTAGCGACCGGGCCGGACGGCTTGAACGAAATAGAGATGAAAAACGGCGAAAAGACTCCGCCGGGCGCGTGGATGAAACTCACCAAGCCCACCGCCGCCGAACTCCGCGACGTTTCAGAGGCGTCGGGAACGCCCATCGATTTTTTGCAGGCGGCGCTCGACATGGAGGAACCGTCGCGTATCGAGGTGGAGGAAGATCACATCCTCATCATAATCAACGTGCCGAAACTCGACGCGGGAGTCTCGCTCGGTTACGACACCATTCCTCTCGGAATCGTCATTTCCCCCGGTTTCGTCATTACCGTATGCATGGAGGAGAACGAGGTTCTGGACGATTTCGATACGCTGCATCATCTTTTTTTCGACACCCGCAAACGAACCAGATTCCTGCTCCAGATACTCTACAAATGCGCGGTCGTGTTCCTCAAAGACCTTCGGATAATGAACAAGCGGACGGATGAAATCGAACAGGACCTGCGGCGCTCGATGAAAAACAAGGAACTTTTCCTGCTCCTCGACCTCCAGAAGACCCTGACTTATTTCACCGTGGCCCTCCGTTCCAACCGCAACGTCGTCGAACGCCTGATGAGGCTCTTTTCGAACCCAAGCGTCCACGACAAGGTCAAACTTCGCGAGGACGACGAAGAACTGCTGGAAGACGTGCGTATAGAATTCGATCAGGCGATAGAAATGGTGCAGATGCACGGCGAAGTGCTGGCGAGCATGATGGACGCCTTTGCCTCCGTGATATCGAACAACCTCAACATCGTCATGAAATTTCTCACGTCCGTGACCATAGTTATGGCGATTCCCACGATGGTGGCGAGTTTCTTCGGCATGAACGTGCCGGTTCCCTGGACGAACACTGCGCCCGGTTTTATCTACGCCATGCTGCTGGCGCTCGTACTCACGATAAGCGTGACGGTTTTATTCTGGAAAAAGAAGATGTTCTGAGAAATCCCGCGGGCGCGGGACGGATATCAACGCGCGAAATGAAAAAATACTTTGCGGAGGAATGTACAAAATGAATATAGACGACCAAATAATGGAAGCCCCGCTCGGCGAGATCGACCCCGAGATCAGCGCGCTCATAGGCGAGGAGTTCAACCGCCAGAGAACGCATATCGAGCTTATCGCGTCGGAAAATTTTGTGCCGAGGGCGATAATGGAAGCGCAAGGTTCCATCCTCACCAACAAATACGCCGAGGGATATCCGCATAAAAAATATTATGGCGGCTGTAAATTCGTCGAACAGATAGAGGAAATAGCGATCGAACGGGCAAAGAGCCTGTTCGGAGCGGAACACGCCAACGTTCAGCCTCACGCCGGAACGACGGCGAACCAGGCCGTCTACTTCGCCGTCATGAATCCGGGCGACACGATGCTCGCCATGAAACTCGACCAGGGCGGCCATTTGTCTCACGGACACCCGATGAATTTCACCGGGAAAATTTACAACGTCGTCTCTTACGGAGTGAACCGCGACACCGAGACCATCGATTATGACGAGGTCGCGCGGCTGGCGCGCGAGTCGCGCCCCAGGATCATAGTGGCGGGCGCGAGCGCCTATCCGAGAGCCATAGATTTCGCGCGTTTCAGGAAGATAGCCGACGAGACCGGCGCGCTCCTGATGACCGACATGGCTCATATCGCCGGGCTCGTCGCGGGCGGCGCGCACGAAAACCCAACGCCACACTCGCATTTCGTGACGTCCACCACGCAAAAGAGCCTTCGCGGCCCGAGGGGCGCCTTTATCCTGTGCGTTAAAGAATACGCGGCCGATACCGACAGGACGGTATTTCCCGGCGTGCAGGGCGGCCCCCTGCTTCAAGCGATCGCCGCCAAGGCGACGTGCTTCAAGCTCGCCGGAGAACCGGCGTTTGGGGAATACGCGCGTCAGGTCGTCAGAAACGCCGCCGAGATGGCGCGC
>JAISDQ010000103.1 GCA_031264605.1 Synergistaceae bacterium
GGCATGTTATCCGCGGCCCGCCTGTTCGCGCCGCGCCCGATTACGCGCCCTCCGGACGTCATGACGGCCCCGACGGGTATCTCTCCGCCCAGAAGGGCGCTCCTCGCTTCCTCCAGGGCTAGTTTCATGTAATACAGGTCATGGGGAAGAATATCCTCAGCTATAGCGCGCGGCTGGCGGTACGCCGAACTCATTTCGCCCACCACGGCTCTCGTTTCGCGTCTCCGGGCTTACGGGGGAAGCGGCTTGTGCAGGGAGCGATCTTCTTCCACGTGAGCAGGGATAATTCCTTGCCCGAAACGCTGTACGGCGCAAGCGACGGCGCGCTCAGCCCCAGCTTTAGCCATAGCGGCGCGGGCAGGCCGATCTCGTCGTGAACTTTCGCGCCTTTGAAGGCTATGAGGATGCCCCCGACTTTGACGAGGGGGGCGAGATATTCCGCCGTTACGCGCGAATCGGCGACGGCGCGGGCGGAAGCGGCGTCGAAAGCCTCTCTCCGGCTCGCCGCCAAATCCTCGGACCTCGCGTTGACGAACGTCGCGTTCTTCAAACCCAACGCTTCGGATATTTCGCGGGCTATTTTGATTTTTTTCCCGACGCTGTCCGCCATGACGCCCTCCATATCGGGACGGCTCGCGCACCAGACGGTTCCCGGAATGCCGCCTCCCGTGCCGATGTCGGCGAACTTGCTTTCGGGCGGAAGCGCGTCGAGCAGACGCGAGGCCGCGAGGGCGTCTTGTATGTGTTCTTCGTAAATGACATTCTCGTCCGAGGGCCCTACAAGCCGTACCCGCTCATTAGCCTCCGACAGCAGCCGCGCGAACAGCCGCAATTTTTTTTCGACACCGGGGTTTGTCTCCACGCTCATCGCGCCTCCGCGGGCAAGTAAATTGGAAAATATATATCAGGATATCACAACGCGGGGGGTTATCGTCGGGCCGGGAGTTTATTTTCCGCAAAAATTACGTCAAAAAAGTTCCCCGAATTGTTATAATTATTTAAAACATCGTTACTTGAGATATACGCGTCTTTGGGACATTGGCAGGCAATTTTGGGGAAAAATGACGGGGGAGTGTCGGTATTGTCTGAAATACTCTTCACACGGGGAACGCGTTTCATTGGATAACGCCGCGGTGAATCTCGAGGGTGCGCGTTCGGCAAAATTCGGCGTTTTTACCCTGCTCGACCTTCACGGGACGTGGCGGGAGATGGGGCGTCAGTATGGCGCGCTCGCCTCGGAAAATTTAAAACGCATGTACGCGAGCGCCGTGGAGGACATGCTGATCTCCCGGCAAGGGCGAAGCAGGGAGTGGCTTGACGAGATCGCCGGGGGATTCTGCGCGAACTTTCCCCACAAGCTCAAGGAGGTTCTGCGGGGCATTTCCGAGACCAGCGGGCTCGATTTCGGCAAAATCCTTCTTTTGAACGCCGTCGAAGCCGTGCTGGCGGGAGAACTGTGGTCTCCGCGGTGTTCCGGCATAGCGGTCTGGGGAGAGTATTCGTCGGGGGCGCTTGTCTACGGCAGAAACTATGATTATTTCGACGGTTTCAGGGAATTTGGGGAGTATCTCACGGTCGCCGTGTACCATCCGGCGGACGGGTCGCTTGCGGTGGCGTCGATAGGTTATCCCGGCCAGATATACATGACCACGGGCATAAACGAGAAGGGGATTTTCCTGGAACTGAACAACGGCGAGCCTTCGGGAGGCGCGTTACAATATCATAACCGGGTGCCGGCCGTAGCGGAACTTTTCATGTTCCTGCTCGACTCGCCCGATTTGGATCAGCTCGAAAGTTTCTTTCATTCGACCAGATCGAACTTCGCGTATGTCGTGGGTACAGCCGATGATCAGACTTCACGCTGTTTCGAGTGGCCGGTATTCGACGTGAAACGCAGGCTGTCGGTGCGGCGTCCCGGCCTGATGGTGGCGACAAACCACTTTACCGAGCCGTCATGGGGTCTGCCCAAGCCGGACGACGCCAAATTCTCGCACACGAGGACCCGCAGGCAGAATTTGCTCAGCCTCGCGGAGCATTTTAAAGGCAGCATCGACGTTTCCAGAATGAAAAAGATACTTGACACGCGCCTCGAAGACCTCGGAGCCGCCACCGACTCTACCGTGTATCAGGTCATAGCCGAGCCCGGCGTCAAAGCTCTGTCGCTGAAGGTTCCCGGCGTGACCGACTGGACGGACATACCGGCCGGCGATTTCCTGTAAAACCGGCGCGGCGCGCTATTTCGGCCTGCGGTAGAGGAAAGGCCCGGCCGATTCGAACCCTATAGTTTTATATTCGAATATCTGTTCGGTCGCCCCGGTCATCAGGTATCCTCCGGGACGCAGAGCCTCGATGAATTTTTTGTAGAGCGTCGCTTTTGTCTCCGCGCCGAAGTATATGACCACGTTGCGGCACAGAATGATGTCGAAACCCGTCTCGAATTTGTCTTTTATGAGGTCCATGTGCTTGAATTTGACTTTATCCCTCAGCTCTTTTTTGACCTTTACGGTGTTCGCGTCCACATCGGCGAAGTATTTTTCTATCCATTCCTTTGGCGCGTTGAGTATGGAACGTTTGGCGTATACGCCCTCCGATGCCTTCGCCAGCACCCCGTTGTCTATATCGACGGCAAGAACCGGCTGGGGTGAGGCGGCGCGGCATTCCGAAGCGAGGATCGCGAGCGAGTAAGGTTCCTCGCCGGTGGAACAGGCGGCGCTCCACAGCCGTATCCTCTGGTGCCCCAGTTCGCGGTATATCTGAGGTATTATCCTGTCCCTCAGTTCCCACCATTTTTCGGGGTTCCTGAAAAACTCGGTGACATTTATGGTGAGATAGTCGAGAAATTCTCTCAGTTTGTCGGGGTTCGTCGCGATTGTTTTATAATATTCTTCGTAGCTTTTCATTCCCCACCGTTGCATCAATTGGTGAATGCGGCGGTGAATCTGGGGTTTGTACGCGTCGAGGTCGATGCTCGTGAGTTCCCGCATCTTCCTCTTGAAGACGTTGTATTCGGGGGGAGCGGGATAAACTGCCGATTCCAGAGCCATGTTTTTTCCTCCAAATATTTTTCCGGGCGTTTCAAACTTTCCTAAGTATCATTGTAAATGGATAATACATTATTATATGAGCGCGCGTCAAAGCCAAAATACCAAGATGATATTTTTTGAAAAATTCAATGTTTTATATCGCTTCGCGGAGAATTGGAAGCGGCATCACCGGCAGTATTTTCGCAGTTTTTCAATCAAATCGTCAAAATCCAACGGTTTACCGACATGGTCGTCCATTCCTGACGCCAGACACTTTTCGATATCTTCGCGAAACACGTTGGCCGTCATCGCGATTATCGGAATATCCCTCCCGCGCGGGACGCCAGAGGCGCGGATGCGCCTCGTGGCTTCATATCCGTCCATCTCGGGCATCTGCACGTCCATGAATATCATATCGTAGCGTTCGGGGTTTTCGCTGAACAGCCTCAGCGTCTCGACGCCATTCTCCGCGCAGTCTATGATGAGGTTCGTTGGCTCCAACAGCGCCAGCACTATCTCGCGGTTGACCTCGATGTCCTCGGCCAGCAGCACCCGGCGCCCGCTGAAATCGACCGTTTCTTCAGGGCGGTCGTGTTTGACGTCAAGCGGTTTAGGGGCGCCCAGACATTCGTTTATGCAGTCAATTATGGGGGACGGGAACAGCGGCTTCGGCAAAAATTTGTTTATTCCGGCGTCGCGCGCGTCGTCGGCTATCGCGCTCCATGCGATGGATGATATCATTATCACCACGCATTTGTCGCTGCTGTAGCTTTTTATGCGGCGGCAAAGCTCTATACCGTCCATTCCCGGCATTTTCCAGTCCACGAAATATATGTCGTAAACGCCGTTTTGTTCTATGAGCGCGCAGGCTTGCTCTCCGCCGGCGGCTATGTCGCAGGCGAAGCCGAACTTCCGGGCTATTTCCAGGAAATATTCCAGCACTTCAGGCGAGTCGTCCACGGCGAGTACCCGCATATTCCTCCAATTCACCCCGCTCCTCAAAGCGCCGCCCTGTTCTTCAGTTCCCCGTCCGGCCCTGATCGTAAACGTGAACGTCGAGCCCTTGCCCTGTTCCGACTCGACCCATATCTCCCCGCCCATCATACCGACGATTCGCTTGGAGAGGGCAAGCCCCAGACCTGTCCCGCCGAACTTGCGCGACGTGCTGCTCTCGGCCTGTTCGAAGGCGTTGAACAGGCGGGACTGCTGTTCCGCGCTGATGCCGATTCCCGTGTCGGTCACTTTGATTTGTATGACGCAGGCGCCGTTTTCTTCTTTCAGCATCTGCGTGTCGAGGGTGATCGTCCCGCGCTCGGGCGTAAACTTCACCGCGTTGGAGAGCAAATTCGTGATCACCTGCGCCAGCCTCTGCTCGTCTCCGAACAGCACGCGGGGGATGTTGCTGTCGACATACACGAAGAGATCCTGCCGATGCTCGTCCAGGCCGAAATTTATGACGTTCACGACCTTTTGGAGCATCTTTTCAAAGTGAAAATTGTCGGGCGAAAGCTCAAATTTGCTCGCCTCTATTTTGCTCATGTCGAGTATGTCGTTGATGACTCCAAGCAGATGGGCCGAAGCGGTCCCTATTTTTTCGAAGGCGTAGTCTTTTTTCTCGGCGTCGGATGAGGATTTTCCTATCGAGGTCATGCCGACGATGGCGTTCATGGGAGTGCGTATCTCGTGGCTCATATTGGCGAGGAAACTGCTTTTGGCCTCACTCGCGGCCTCGGACTGCCGCGCTTCTTTCCTGTAAAGCGAAAACCCGAGATA
>JAISDQ010000248.1 GCA_031264605.1 Synergistaceae bacterium
AAATTGACAACTGTACAATTCTATGATAATCTCCCGAAAGTCAATTTTTAGAGGGAGCGGTAAGATTATGCCGTTTATCCATATTTTTAAAGAGGCTTACCTTTACTATTATTACGAGACTGGACCCCTTTGGAGTCCGGAATTGTAGTATTTGGCCTTAAAAAGGACAGACGACGCAAGCCGGTTAAAAATCCAAAGAGGGTCCCCACACGAGGGGGCCCCTTTTTTTATGATGAAGGGGGCATTTTGAGTGTTTGTAAAAATTTCCATGCTGGGCGTTTTTTTCGCTGTAACAATCGCGGTGGGGCTGATATGCCGGAACCGCGGCGCGTCGGTCGACGGCTTTGTGCTGGGCGGGCGGGAGATTGGCCCGTGGCTCACGGCTTTCGCCTACGGCACCTCGTATTTTTCGGCCGTGGTCTTCGTGGGCTACGCCGGACAGTTCGGGTGGCGTTTCGGCATTTCGGCCGTGTGGATAGGGCTCGGCAACGCCTTTATCGGCTCTCTGCTCGCGTGGGTCGTTCTGGCGCGCCGCACGCGGATAATGACAAGACACATCGACAGCGCGACGATGCCGGATTTTTTCGGGAAACGCTATGCCTCCCCTTCCCTCAAACTTGGGGCGTCCGTCATTACCTTCGTGTTTTTGGTTCCCTACACGGCGTCGTTGTATAACGGCCTGTCGCGGCTCTTTTCGATGGCCTTCAGCGTGGATTTCACCGTATGTATCGCCGCGATGGCGATTCTTACCGGTGTTTACGTCATAACGGGGGGGTATCGCGCCACGGCGGTCAACGATCTCATCCAGGGCGCGATAATGCTCGCCGGAATTATCGCCGTGATTTCGTCGGTTCTCGCCGTAAACGGAGGTTTTTCGGCGTCGCTCGACGCGCTGTCGCGGGTGGAGGACGCCGCGGTCTCCGCGTCGCCGGGGATATTCGCCTCGTTCTTCGGGCCGGCCCCGCTCGACCTGCTCGGCGTGGTGATGCTGACATCGGTGGGGACGTGGGGACTGCCGCAGATGGTTCAAAAATTTTACTCCATCCGCTCAGAGAAAAACATAAACACCGGCACGGTGGTATCCACGGTGTTCGCCGTGATAGTTTCGGGCGGCTGCTATTTCCTCGGCGCTTTCGGCCGGCTCTTCACCGACGGCGCGAGCGTGGCGGCCGGCGGCTTCGACTCCATAATACCGGCGATGCTCTCCGGGTTTTCCGACCCGCTCATCGGCGCGGTGATCGTGCTGGTGTTCGCCGCGTCGATATCCACGCTCTCCTCGCTGGTGATGGCGTCCGCCTCGACGTTCACGCTCGATTTTCTGCGGGGCGTGTCGGCTAAAAAAATGAGCGAAAAGACGCAGATACTGGTCATAAAAATCCTCATAGCGGCTTTCATCGCCGTCTCGTCGGTCATCGCGACGATACAGTACAAAGGCGGCGTGAGCTTGATAGCGCAGCTCATGGGAGTGTCGTGGGGCGCTCTGGCGGGCGCTTTCCTCGCTCCCTTCCTCTACGGATTGTACTGGCGCGGCGCGACCCCGCGCGCGGTATGGTGTAATTTTATTTTCGCCTCGGCTTTCATGATAGCGAATATATTCTTCAGGCCGTATTTTCCGAAGATACTCGCCTCCCCCATCAACGCGGGGGCGTTCACGATGTTCGCCGGACTCGTCATAGTGCCGCTCGTCAGCGCGTTCACCGCAAAACCGGCGAAGGCTCTCGTCAATAACTGCTTCGCCTGTTACGAGACGACAGTGTCGGTCAAAGCCGCCGAATCACTCGGCTCTCAGGCGTCGGCGAAGCGGCTGAAACTACAGGATTAAAACCTCGGGCTCCGCCCGAACCCGCCAGGGAGCTTGCTCCCTGGACCCTCATATATATTTTTTCTTTCACCCTTCGGGTGAAAGAAAAAATTATAAAAGAGGGGGTCAAGGGGACGAGTCCCCTTGCGGGGTTTGGGGCGCCCATAGGTCCGATGCGCCTACGGGGAGCCCCAAGGTTCTACAAAAAGATCTCATAAATTGAACGGAGGATACAAATGCCAATAACAGAACTGTTGAAAGAGAACGCGAAACGAGACGGAGACGCCGTGGCTATGGTGGAGCTGAGCCCGCGATCCGGCTTCGACAGGATAGTTTCGGCGCGCGATTACGATGGGTCTGAAAGTTTCCCCGACTTGTCGGCCCGCCGCGAGATGACTTGGAAGACGATGGACCGTGACGCGGACAGGATAGCAAACTTCTGCCTTTCGCGCGGTTTGGGCAAAGGGAAGCACGTCGCCGTCCTCATGAAAAACGCCGTCGAATGGTTCCCGATATATTTGGGAATAATGAGAAGCGGAGCGTTGGTCGTGCCTCTCAACTTCCGCAATACGACGGAAGAAACGCGCAAATGCCTGGAACTGACGCGGCCCGAGGCGATTTTTTTCGGGCCGGAATACTCCGGGCAAATGGCGTCCATCCGCGAGGACGGGACGGGCATAAAGGTTTTCGTCTCGACGGCGCGCGACTGTCCGGATTTCGCTCTGAGGTATTTCGACTGCGTGCGCGGCGCGAGCGCCGACTGTCCGAACGTTCCCATATCCGACGGGGACGACGCGGCCATATATTTCACTTCCGGCACCACCGGACAGCCAAAAGCCATACTTCACACGCATTCCGCCATAATGTCGGTGTGCGCCACCGAACAGGCTCACCACGGGCAGAGGGCGGGCGACGTATTTCTGTGCATGGCCCCTCTGTTCCACACGGGAGCGATGATGCACTGGCTGGGAAGCCTCGTCTCGTGCGGCAAAACCGTGCTGCTGCGCGACGGCAAGCCAAAGTCCGTTCTCAACGCGCTGTCGGACGAAGGCGTGACGATAGCCTTCATGCTGGTTCCCTGGGTGCAGGACATACTTCAGGAGGTTGAAAACGGAAATCTGTCGTTCGAGGATTACGACCTCGACAGATGGCGTCTGATGCACATAGGCGCTCAGCCGGTGCCGCCCGAACTGATAGCGCGCTGGCGCGAGTTTTTTCCCGAACAGCAGTACGACACAAACTACGGGCTGAGCGAATCCATGGGCCCCGGGTGCGTACATCTGGGCGTTGAAAATCTCCGCAAAGTCGGAGCCATAGGCAAACCCGGCTTAAACTGGCAGGCGAGGATAGTGTCGGACGACGGGAAAGAAGTGCCGCGGGGAACGATCGGCGAACTCACCGTCAAGGGCCCCGGAGTGATGAAACTCTACTACCGCGACGGGCAGTCGACGGCCTCCGCCCTGCGCGGCGGATGGCTCTACACCGGCGATATGGGATACGCGGACGAAGAGGGCTTCATATACCTCGTAGACAGAAAGAAAGACGTGATAATCAGCGGCGGCGAGAACATATTCCCCATTCAGATAGAGGACCACATCAGAGGCATGGGCTG
>JAISDQ010000122.1 GCA_031264605.1 Synergistaceae bacterium
GAGGAATTTTTAAAACGTTCCTGTGGGAAGGGTATTCGGAACTCAGCAAACGCGAGTACGCCCTGGTGATCTCGTCTTCGTGAGGAATAACGCGCGTCACGTTCATATCCTTCAGAAAAATATACAATTCGGAAGACGACACTTCTTCGTTTACGGCGGTTATCCTGCTCGATATGCCGCAAAAGCAGAAATACAGCTCCATCAGGTACAATCCCCGCGCCGCGAAATCGTCCTCGCTCACGAGGGCCATCCTGACAGGGGCGAACCCTTTCTCGAACTTATCGCGTCCAAGGCCGCAAAGAGCGCTCAGATAGAAAAAGCGCGCGTCCCGCGATATCTTATATGATGAATATGCCGTTCTCAGCATATGGTCGTCCCAATCGGCGCATTTTGCCGCCCTTTTCATATTTGCAGCCGCAAGGCGCTCGCAGTTGACGCGGAGATCGTTGAGGAGGCGGCATCCGCCGCCGTCTTTGTGGACGAAAAGCCTCACTCCGCAAATGTTCCGTACTTCCAGTTCTTCACCGTGAGGGCAGCGCATTATGACGCAAGCTCCCTGAGTAAAATCCCGTAAAGGGCCTTATCCAGCATGCCCAGGCTGCACGACGCCCCTCCGCCGTCTGTCTTGAGAAATTCACCGTAAATTTCCGGCGTTATGTGTATCTTGAAAAAACTCAGGCGTTCCGTTTTCGAAAGCGCTTCCATTACCTCGCCGCACGCTTCGGGATCCTCAATTTCGCCGTCTGTCACGATAAAAGCGAATCTTTTCGACGCTTTAAAAACGAATTCCCGCACCATTTCCAGCGCCGGCGCCATCAATGTGCCGCCGAAGGCGTACGGGGCGATCGAGGAAGCGCTCAGCTTCTGTGTAAACGTCTTGTTCTGCCTGGGGATATCGGAAAAATCTATCTGCGCCGTCCTCACGGCGGCTATTCCCTCCAGGGAAGCCAGAATGGCGACTATGGCCTCGGCGTATTCTTCCTTGTAAAGGTCAGTCGAAAAGCTGACGTCCCGCAAAATTACCACGTCCATCGTTGTCGCCCTGAATCTGCGCTGGAGGAACGTCCGTCCCTCGTCCCCCGTGAGTGAGTTGACGTAAATTTGCTGTTGTTTGCGCAGATCGGCGTCCCCTTCGAAAACCTCAGCCCGCACCGTCATCGTGAATATTCTCTTGAATACGTTTCTGATCCTCGCTATCTCATCGATCCTCCTGAGAAGCACGTCCCTGTAAAAACCGACCGCCTCGTCCTCGCGTATGGCCGGGCGTTCCTCGTCTTCCGTGAAAACCTCGTCGGAATCGGCGACCGCGTCTAAGAAACGGAAACGGAACGCTTTATGCAATTCGTTCGGCATCAGCACATAATTGTAAATGGCTTTCGACGCGTCCGCGCTGAGAAGTACGTCTCCGCGTTCGGCGGCCATGACGAACGGCAGCGAGTACTCCACGACGCGGCTGTCATGGATGACCCGGTTGAAAACAGCCGCGCCGAACAGATCTTCCAGCATAGCCCTGACGCGCTCAAATTCGCGCAGCACGTGCTGAAACCTGTCCATATCGAGAGATACCATTTCCATCGTTATATTCTTCCGAACGCTCGCGGCGTAAATGCCCAGATACTTCGAAAACGCCGGCAGATCGCAGGCCAGGCGGTAACGGCATCTGCGCAGTTCCAAAAGGTTGAATATATATTCCCACACCTGATTTTTTTCATAAGGCATGCCCACAGGCGCTAAATTGACGTACTCGACTGCTCCGTAACGTATGAGCGATAATTCCTTGACCAGAAAAGCGAACTTGAATTCCTCAAGTGAAATATTTCCTTTCAAGCCGCTTTGCGCGTAAAAACCGCGGACGCGCTTCATATTGAGCCACAGTTCGAAACTGACGTTCTGGGCGCGGAAGTTTTCGGCGGTCACGAGATTTGGGTCAAAATATTTGTCGGTGATTATATCCAGGTAAGTCGCGTTCTCGCTCTCGGAAGCCGGGTCCTCGAAAATCTGCACCCTTTTGTCGGGGACGAGGAGCAGCGGATTGAGGTAAATCATTTTGACAGACGGCGCACGCCCACGCGCGCTAGACGATCAGGTTTGCGAACATGTTGCGCACGGCGTCCTGATTGAGTTCCAGCCCGTCGACGTCCAGGTAGTACATGGCTCCGGAAAGAAACGCCTCGCGAAAATTTTCCACGCCGACGCCGGAGACAAACTCCTGGAATTCCGTAACGCGGGGATCCAACAACATGTCCATCGAAATTATCTCGTTGTCCGTCTGGAATATGCGGGAAGCGGCGGAACGCCGTTTTGCCTCCGCGGTATCCTCGTTGGTGAAATAGCGATCCATGGGAACATCCGATCGCCCCATCAGATTCAGCAGTACCAGGATGATGGCCGAATTTCGGGCGCTCAGCGGATACTGCGGCGAGCGCGCCATCCTTATCGTAGCCACTATGTACCTCGTCACGGAGTCGGGCACGGTGACAGGGGTTTTGCTTTCATCCGCCGCTATCCGCCTGGCTATGGCGACCTCGGATTCGAACGACGGATAGTCGAAACTGACGGCGACCATGCGCTGCGCGAAACTCTGCGGGAGCCTGACGTTGCCGGCGTAGCTGCTGTCGTTGCTGCAGAAAACCATCCTGAAGGTCTCCGCCGAATAGATGATCCTGTCCCCGACTGAAGTCACCGACGTTCGATCGAGTATGCTGTTGAACATCAGCAGCAATTCGTGCGTCGTGTGAGTCGCTTCGTCGACGACGATGATCCCGCCTTTTTTCATACAGTCGGCCACCACTCCGTCAACCACCTTCATGCTGCCGTCTATCAGGCGCAGGCCCAATATCAAGCTCGTTTTCGTCATTTCGGGGCTCAACTGAACGTAGTACGCAGGGACTCCGTTATCCTCGCCGTAACGCTTCGCTATATTGAGCGCCATCAGCGTCTTGCCCGAACCTGAGGGGCCTATGAGGTAGAGGGGCCATGCGGTGTTGGAGAGTATGGACATGCACAGGGCAAATTTTTTAGGGGCGTCGTCCCCAACAAGTTCCGGTACCTTTGAAGTATCGATGTATGAATATGCCGCTTTGTCTGCCAAAACGAATCCTCCCGTCGCGCGCCGAAAATTTTTTAAAGCAGCGATTCGAACAATTCCGGAGCCGGATTTGGAATTACCACGCTCGAAACCAGCAACCCGCCGCCGCCCTCGGCGGCGACTCCGCGTTTTACGGACTCCGAAACGGCGGCCACTTCGCCGGTTAAAACCACAAAAGACTTGCCGCCTATCCCAAGGCCGAGGCGCACGTCTATCAGTTCGACGTCGGCCGCTTTGACCGCCGCGTCCGCCGAATAGACGGCGGCGGTTATGCTGAAAAATTCCATGACGCCTACGGCGTTTATCCTGTCAGGGACAACGCCCAGATTGATCGCTCTCAGCACTTGCGGGTGAATGCTCGGTATGACTACGGAATCGATTACCCACGGCCCTCCAGCGGATATTCCGGCATCGAGAGAAGATTTAACCGCCGCCACTTCGCCCGAGAAAAGTACGCTGTATTTCCCCGGACACGTCGGATTCGCGAGTATCAGATCCACATTGGCGGCTTTCAATATGACGTCCGCGGATTCTATACCCTTCGCTATGCTCGAAAATTCGAGAAACCCTATCGCGTTCATAGCGCGTCAACCCCCTCTTCTCTCCGATGAAATCCTTATGGCGTCGTGAAGTATTTCAATTTTGCCGTCGATGCTCGCGTGAACGCTGCTTCCCAATTTACCCTCAGGAGAAGCGGCTATCAGCTGCCCGCGCGATACATCGGCGCCATCGGGCAGCAACGGCTTACACGGCGAACCAACGTGCTGAGTCATCGGCAAAACCACGCTCTCAGGCCTCGCTTCGGCAAAAGCGTCGATCTTCCGTTTTTGATACTTATATACGCCCGCGCGCGCCGCGGCACGGCCGGTCGGCACTTTTCTCATCTCTATAAAGGGATGCGTCTTTTTCTGTCCGAGGCCCTTGGGATACCTGATACCTTCCGCGGAAAGCCTTTTGCGCAAAAGAGCGTTGATCCTGCGAGGCTGGAGTTCCATCGGACAGGCTACAAGTTCACATATCCCACATTCGCAGCACAGGGCGGCGCTGCGCACCACTTCGTCGTCCAGGGGCAGTTCTTCCGGGTTGCGGCGCAAAGCGAGGCGGCGCATGATTTTATGGGGCTCCATGAGATGTCCCAGCAAATTGCGCGGACACAGATCGCTGCATTGACTGCACCGTATGCACGCGGCCTGCGCTCGTCTTGACATGTGTTCCACGCTCATGCGCTGTATATTGGCCAGACGGTTGTCGGGCGGCAATACGACAATGCCGGACGTAGTCTTTGTAACCGTCATACCCGTCAAGGCTTCTTTTGCCACTATCTTTCCCATCATAGGGCCGCCCAATAAAACGCAATAATCCTCTATCGCCGCCCCTCCCGCCAACGACAGGCATTCCGTGAGCGGGGCGCCGATGGGGGCGTTCACTATCAGCGGGTTTTTCACCTCTCCATTGACGGTCAGATATTTACTGATAAACGGTTTTCCCGATATGGCGTCATATGACGCCAGCATCGTCGCGACATTTGAAACCACGCATCCGACATCCGGCGGGATGCCGCCCGAGGGAACCACTCTCCCGGTTATCTCGTACACAATAATCTGTTCGTCCCCGGCCGGATAAAAGCTCCGCAGAAGGTGCAGGGATATGGGGGCTCCCGATTCCTCTATAGCGGACGTGAGCGCTTTTATCTCCTCCCCGTAGCTCTCCTTGAGGGCGACGCAGCAGTGTTTGGCGCCGATTTCGCCGTTGACCGCGCATATCGCGGAGACGACGTTCGCGGCAAAATTACGCATGATGAAACGGTCGGTGCAGAGAAGCGGCTCGCACTCAGCCCCATTTATTATAAAATATTCGACGCCGTTCCTCAGCTTGGCGTACGTCGGGAAACCGGCCCCCCCGCATCCGACTACGCCGGCTTTTTCTATCATTTCCGTGACACTCACTGGGCCTTCCTCTCTTTTTCACGCTCGACTTCAATCGTATCTATTATCCCAACTATCGCGCAATCAACCGGCAGTTCGTTACCCCCGGCCGCTATCCTGGCGGTGCTGCCTCCGACCACGAGCACCTGTTCCCCGACGCCGGCGCCGACCACGTCTGCCGCCACGAACAAATCCTCTTTAAAACGTCCCGAAGCATCCATTTCATTGACCACCATCAGCTTCAGCCCCACAAGAGAATCTTCTTTTTTAGTGGCCCAAACGTGGCCCACTACCTTGCATATCCGCATGGCTCACTCTCCCTGCCGGTCTCGCCGGACGGTTTTACGGGCGGATGAAAAAATATCGCTGGCTGACGGCGTCACGATCGTGCCGCGCCCCACGAAAACAGTGTCGCCCTCAAGAGACGCTATGATTTCACGCGCGGACGCTTCCGTTATGAGTCTTTCGCCGTATACCCGCGGAGACGTTTCCCGCCGCTCCGGCGCGCTCGGCGCCGTTACGGAAGAAGCGTCGGCGCTCGCGCGTCCCGCCAGCAGAAACGCTTTGCTATTAGCGTCCAGCATACACGCGTTTGCCTCGTCGAAGTCGATATGCACGGCCGGCGCGTAGTTTTCGCTCACGCGCACAATGATATTGTCGAATACAAGGGGCCGCCCGCTTTTCACTTCCACGCGCGCCGCCGCAACCCCCGCGAGCCCGAACGCCTCCGCTTCCTCCGGCCTCAAATGGACGTGGGCGCGGGCGATTATCACGCTTCCCTTCGCGTCCACAACGCCGCGGTCGCCGATTATGAAACAGTCGGCCGCCCCGCGCAAGTCTCCCGATACGTTTACGGGAGGATTGAGTCTCAGCGTCCGGCAATCCGTCGCGGAGAGTTCTACCTGGATGTTCTTCCTCAGAGGGCCGAGCACGGCCACGTTGGGCAATTCTCCGGCGGGAGTGACTATCTTTACCCTCTGTTCCGCCAGAAATTCCCCCGGCTGCGAGAGATCCCGCTTTTTGCCCAACGCCGCGCCGGCGCCGAAGAGGGTTTCAATCGCGTCGGTCGTCAGGTGCACATGGCGCGCCGACGCTTCGATGAGGATCGGATGGCTTTTGTCTGTTCTTCCCGTCCCGATACGTTTCAATATCTGGGCAGCGATCGTTTCTATCACGTTTTCGTTCACGTCGTCACTTCCCGTATTCGCCGGCCAAAAGGCGGCAGAATAAAATATATACGGCGCTGCTGAGACGGTTCATCGCTTTCAGTATATCTCCCCGCTCGTTTTCGGCGAAAGCGTGTTCCGCCGCCAGCTCCGCCTCTCTGGTCTTGGCGCGCAGCAGATTGAGCCGGGCCGCGAGGCGGCCCATTTCATGCGACGGCGTCGGATGTTGAAAGCCGAAATGTTCCGTCACATTGTGAGAGACATTTCTCAACTGGTCGGAATCATACCCAAACAGCCTGATTTCTTTCAGCGGACGTCCCGTTACTTCCGCCCCCAACAGCTCCCGCGCGAGGGAAAGGATTTCCCCCAGATCCCTCACCAATTGCTCTTTTCCGCCTTCATGGGCGTCCGTCTGCGTGAGGATCAGCTCTCCTTGAAGGGTGTCCAGTTTTCCCCTGAATTCAATGCGCGGATGAGTCTTGTCCACGAGCCGGTTCGCGAACAGATGAGTCATCCGCTCCGGTTTCTCGGCCAGTTCCGCGCCGCTGTAAAAATCCACATACGTCTTTTCCCCCCGGTCGGGAATAGGGGTATAAGGCATGTTTTTCGCCGTGTTTTCAGGGCGGAAGACCAGCTCGATCCCTCTGTCGCGAAGGTACTCCCGCGCAAGCGGCGTCACGAACGTGCCTTCATCCGCGTAATACTGTTTTGCGCTTCTATCGAGCAGAGCCGCTCTCAGCATGTTTTCGTTCAGTATTTTCATGGGAGCGCCCCGTCAGCCGCTTATTTATCGTTTGCTTTGAGCGTAGGCAGTATATGCTCCACATCTCCGTGCGGCCTCGGTATGACATGGACCGATACGAGTTCGCCCACCTTCGCCGCCGCCGCCGCTCCGGCGTCGGTGGCCGCCTTGACCGCGCCGACGTCGCCGCGCACCATGACGGTGACGAGCCCCCCGCCGACGTGCACTTTGCCTATGAGGTTCACATTCGCGGCTTTCACCATCGCGTCCGCCGCCTCTATCGAACCTACCAGACCCTTTGGTTCCACCATTCCCACCGCCTGCTGCTGTGCCGAAGTCATAAGATTTTCCTCCTCAGTCGGATAGTTTTTTTACAAACGACCGTTATTTGTCGCTCGGGGTGAGCGTCGGCAAAATTTGCTCGACCTCGCCGTGC
>JAISDQ010000227.1 GCA_031264605.1 Synergistaceae bacterium
GGGCCGAATATCTCCATGGCGTTGGCGGCGTCCATATCCATAGTCACGCCGTCGAGCACGGTCGGCTCGTAGTACGTGGCGCTCAGGGATCGCCCGCCGTAAACCAATTTCGCCCCCTGGCTTATCGTCAGTTCCACCTGACGGTGCACTTCCCGCGCGGCCCGCTCGCTTATCAGCGAGCCCAGATCCGTGGCCTCGTCGAGGGGACTGCCCTGCTTCAGCGCCTTTATCTTTTCGACGACTCCCTCGATGAACAGGGCTTTGACGTTTTTCTGGACGAAGAAGCGCTTCGGGGCGCAGCAAGTCTGCCCGGCGTTCTGCACCCGGCCGGCCGCTGCCTCGCGAACAGCCGTCTCAATATCGGCGTCGTCGAACACTATGTACGGATCGTTGCCTCCCAGCTCCAGAAACACGCGCTTCAGCGTCCTGGCCCCCGCTTCGGCAACGCGGATACCCACCTCGGTGCTGCCGGTGAGGCTGACGGCGTCGACCATCGGGCTTCGCGCCAGCATATCCCCAATCACCGAACCCCTGCCGGTGACGAGCTGCATCACATCCCCCGGCACTCCGCATTCGAGACATATTTCGACGACCTTCATCACCGTGAGGGGGTTGTCCGAAGCGGGCTTGATTATCACGGCGTTGCCGGCCGCGAGGGCGGAGGCGAATTTCTGGGCGCACAATTCCACCGGATAGTTGAACGGCGAGATGCAGGCCACCACTCCCAGGGGCTCCCTGCGCGTGAATATTACGTCGTTTTCCGTTCCCATCTGATAATCCGTCAGCGTGCTGCCGAAGTGCCCGCAAGCCATGGCGGCGTACCCTCGCAGTATCTGCGCGCAGACGCGTATTTCGGGGCGGGCTTCGCGGATTATCTTGCCCATCTCGGTCGACAGCGAAACGGCGAGTTCCTCGCGGCGGGCATCGACGGCGTCGGCGCATTTGTTGAGGATGCGGGCGCGCTCGTGAACAGGCGTCGCGGCCCAGCGTCTTTTCCCCCTCCGGGCCGCGGCGAGGGCCGTCTCCACGTCGGCCGGCGACGCGGCGGGGACGGCGTCGATGAATTCGAGCGTCGATGAATTCAGGACCTCTATTTTCCCGCCGTCGGAAGCGTCGGCCCCGCGGCCGTCAATGAACATTTTCATGGTTAGAACAGCGAGTCGGGATTGTAGTACTGCCCGATGTTCTTCGGGCTCACGCTCACCGGCGTGAGATAGACGAGTTTCTGAACCGCCTCGCCGAGGTTCCATTTTTCTATCGTCTCGAGCACTTTCGCCGCGCACTCCGCCGGGTCGTTGCGTCCTGTGGCGAGTATCTGAGTACCGTCGGCAATGAGTTTGTATACGGTCTTGTTGCCGTCGGCGCCGCATATCACTATGTCGTCGCGCTTGATAGCCTGAGCCGCTTCGCGCGCCCCGAGGGCCATGTCGTCGTTCTCGGCGAATATGCAGTTGATCTCAGGCGCGGCGGTCAGCATGTTTTCGGCCGCCTTCTGGCCGTCGGCCTGGTTCCAGCCGCCCCATCCCTGAGTGACTATGTCGACCTTCGACGCGCCGCCGTGTTCGAGCTGATACTCCACTATGCCGGCCAGCGTTCCCATTCTGCGGGCCACTCCAAGCGTGTTGCCGGTGTTGCCGGACAAAAACCCGAGCTTTATCTCTTTGCCGGTGAATTTCTCGGCGATGTCCGCTCCGACGAGCGTGCCAAGCGTATAGTTGTCGGATTGAATCATCGAGACGTAATCGGCCTGCGGCGAGATGGAGTTGTCCATTATGAACACCGCCACGCCGGCCGCCGTACACTTGCGCGTGGCCTCGATCGAACCTTCGGGGTGAACGGGATTTATGACGACTATCGTGCAGCCCTGCGCGATGAAGTTCTCGATGTCGTTGAGCTGTTTGTTGATATCGCCGTCGGCGTCGGCCGTGATGCACTCGACGCCCTTCTCAGCGCAGAGTTTTTTGAACGTGTCCTCCTGCGCCGAGAAATAAGCGCCGTTCAGCGTCTGCATCGAGAGCCCTATTTTCTGTTCCCCGAGCGGCTTGGCGGCGAACGCCGCGGCTGCCAGCGCGCACACGAGAATGCTTGCGAGAGCGATTGTCAAAAGCTTATGTTTCATTTTCATTTCCCTCCGTCTGTATAGGCTTAAAATATCGAACGTATTCCCCAGGCCGCCGAATTTTCCCAGTCCGTAAAAGCAGCGCAATCCCCATCGATCACCCCCTTCCCAACTCGTCCGTCACTGTTTCTTGCCGCCGCGCCCCTGAAGGAGCACCGCCACTATGATGATAATTCCCTTTATCACTTGCTGCGGATAAGGAGCCACCTTCATGAGGGCCATTATGTTCCCTATGAGCCCGAGTATCAGAACGCCCGTCAGGGTATTCAGCGCCGTTCCCCTGCCTCCTGAAAGGCTCGCCCCGCCTATGACGCAGGCGGCTATGGCGTCGAGTTCCATCCCCTGACAGACCCTGGCGTCGCCGACGCCGGTGCGCGATTCTATAATGCCGCCGAGCGTGCTTGCCAAAGCCGACATCACGTATACCGACATCACGTACAGGCTGGTCCTTATGCCGGAAAGCCTGACCGCCGTCTCGTTGCTGCCTATGGCCTGGACGAACCTGCCGTAACAGGTGTAACTCAGCACGAGCGCGAACAGGACGAACACGGCGAACGCCAGTATCACGGGATACGGCACGGCCATGAGAGAACCCTTGTTGAAAGTGTTCACGAAGGTGTTAGCTATCGGGATCGTCTTGGCGTGGGAAATCATGTAAGCAACTCCCCGGGCCGCTGTCATGGAGGCCAGAGTCACCACGAACGGGGCCATCTTCCGGTACGCCACGAGGTATCCGGCCGCCGCGCCGAACGCCGCCGAAAGCGCCGCCACCGCCGCGAAAGCCAGGGGCAGATACATCTGATTCCCCGCGCGTTCGTCGAGCAAGGTCGCGAAGAGCACGCTCGAAAACGCGGCCACGGAGCCGACTGAAAGGTCGATTCCGCCGGTCAGAATCACCAGCAGCATCCCGAGGCTCACGATGACGTTGGCCGAATTCTGCCTGAGCAGGTTGAAAATATTCTGCGCGGTCATGAAGTTCTTCGACAGCGCGCTCGATACGGCGACAAGGATGACGAGGACGACGACGGGCAGATATTTCCGCAGTATCCCGCGCGCGGTTTGTGTTCCGCTCATCTCATACGCCTCCCACCACGAGCCTCATCGCGCCCGCCTCGGATATTTCGCCGCGCGACAGCTCCCCTTTTATCTCGCCGTTGTCGATGACGAGCGTCCTGTCGCACATTCCTATTATCTCGTTGAGTTCCGATGAAATCATCAATATCGCCACTCCCCGCGCCGCCAGCGCGTTCATTATGCTGTATATCTCGACCTTCGCGCCCACGTCGACGCCGCGCGTGGGCTCGTCCATGATCATTATTTCGGAATCGGTGTTCAGCCATTTCGCGAAAACCACTTTCTGTTGATTGCCTCCGCTCAGGCTGTCCGCTCGGTTTCCTGCATCGTCGGTTTTGACCGAGAGGCGCTTCACCAGGACATCCGCCGTCTGTTTTTCACGGGACACCGAAATCACGCCGAGAGGTCCGCAGATTTTTTTCATATCGGTCATCGTCATGTTCTGCCGGATGGGCATTTCGAGCACCAATCCCTGTTCTTTGCGGTCCTCCGGTATCAGCGCGATTCCGTGCCGCCTGCCCTGATACGGGGAACCGATCCTCGCTTCGCGCCCGCCGACGTATATTTTCCCGCCAGCGGGGCGGTCTTCCCCGAAGATGGCGCGGGCTATCTCCGAGCGTCCGCTGCCGACCAGCCCGAAGAGGCCCAATATTTCGCCCTTATGAAGGGCGAAGGTCACGTTTTTGAAGACGTCGCCGCTCAGGTTCTCGACTCTCAGGGCTTCGCCGCCGATCTCCGCGCCGCGGGGCGGGTACATGGTATCGAGCTTGCGCCCTATCATCAGCTCCACGACGCGGTCGACGCCGAAATCCGAAATGAGCCCGCCGCCCGTCACCTCGCCGTCGCGCATCGTGGTTATCGAGTCCGCCACGGAGAAGACCTCGTCCATCCTGTGCGAGATATAGACTATGCTAACTCCGGACTCTTTGAGGACCCGCATGGTTCCGAACAGTTTGTCGGTTTCCCTCGGCGTCAGCACCGCGGTCGGCTCGTCCAGTATCAGGATGCGGGCGTTCGTCGAGAGCGCCTTCGCTATTTCGACTATCTGTTTGTAAGCGACGCTGACGTCCCGCACCGGCGCGCGCACGTCCATCTCGAACCCGAGGTTTTCGACCATTCTCCGCGCCGAGGCGAACAGCCGGCCCCAACGCACGATTCCGCGCGAGCCAAGATTGTCCATGAAGATGTTCTCGGCGACCGTCATATCCTCGGCGAGTTCGAAATCCTGATACACGATGCCGACGCCCAGTTCCTTGCCCCTGCGGGGCGTGCCGATTTTAGCGACGACGCCGTCGATGTATATCTCGCCCCCGTCGCAGTCGTAAGCGCCGGAGAGCACCTTCATCAGCGTGGATTTTCCCGCGCCGTTTTCCCCCACCAGAGCGTGAATCTCGCCCGGCCGCAGCGAAAAATCGACGCCTTTGAGGGCTTTGACGCCCGCGAAGGATTTTTTTATTCCGCTCATCCGCACCCTGTACTCGTTCAAATTTTCGCTCAACACGACACCTCCGGAGATGAACGCGGATATAATGCTAACTTGAAATCAGGGGTCTTAAGAGTAAAGACTTAAAAGCGAGCCTTCCCGCGGCATTGTCAATGCGCCTTTGGTCACGATTTCGCATCGATACCCCAAACCGTTCCCGCGATTTATTTATCCGCGGGACAAAATTTCCCGATATATTTTTTGCGAATCTTTTCAGAAACCATTGACTGAAGTAATTATATTGCGGCGATTAAAATAGTAAAGTAGGCACAATTTTGTTACCGGCAAAGATTTTCGATTAAATAACAGGCCGCGATTACAAAAAATTGTAACTATTCCGCCGCGGATATAAAATTTGGGGTTTTACCCGCAAACAAACTGCTTATACTCTTCAAAACGCTCCCGCATTATACTTGAGAGCGATGACATTTCACATCGCCGTAACTTGTAATAACGCATTGGTTCAAGATTTGGCAGCGTATTATCGTTACATTATACGAACTGCGTTTCGCTGTCTGGTATAATTTGGGAAATAAGCGCGAGGAGCGAATTGTAAGGTGATTCTCAGCTTCAGGAATCGTTTGATCGTCGTATTTTTCTTTTTTATGCTCATCCCATCTCTGATAGTGGGCATTATCTCG
>JAISDQ010000013.1 GCA_031264605.1 Synergistaceae bacterium
AAAAGAAACTGACGCTCATTCTTCCGTAGGATTGCTCGATCTGGGGTCGAACTCCATCAGGCTTCTGGTTTTCAGGGTGAATCCGAATAAATCTTACACCGTGCTGACGCGCCATAAGCAGATGATCCGCCTCGGCGAAGGGTCGTTTTCCTCGCGTCAGTTGTCGGAGGAGGCCATGGAGCGCGCGTTCGGCGCGATTCGGAATATGGCCGAGATATGCCGCGGTTACAATGTCGGGGATATCGTGGCATACGCCACCGCCGCGGTGCGCGACGCCAGAAACGGCGCGGATTTCGTCTCCCGGGCGGCGTCCAAATGCGGCATCCGCTTCGTCGTGATATCGGGCCTGGAAGAAGCTAGGCTGATACACATCGGCGTCTCCACCGGACTCTCGTTTCCGTACGAAAAATGCGTGTTCGTCGATATCGGCGGCGGCAGTACCGAACTCGTGGTTGGGGATAAGTCCCGCGCGTGTCTTTACATGGATTCGTTGAAACTCGGATCGATGCGCGTGGCGAACGCCTTCCCAGGCGCTTCCGGCGAAGGTCCCGTCCCCCCCTCGCTCTACGAAAAAATCAGAAACCATGTCAGGAACAGCTCTCTTCGCAGCGTTCTCAGCGCGCGGGCGCTCGGCGCGGACGCAATGGCCGGGTCGAGCGGCACGGTTCAAAACCTGTCCGAAATCGCGTCGCGCATGTCGAAAAACGCGCGTCCCCCGGGCGACGGCGAACTGCCCGAGTCGCTCGAAATCGGCGTCCTCGAGGATTTGGCGAAAAAACTCTGTTCGCTCACTCTCGCGGAGAGGAAAAAAATCCCGGGAATCAACCCGTCGCGAGCCGACATAATCATCGCCGGAGCCGCCATACTTCATACGATAATGGACGAAATCGGCGCGCCGTCAATAAGGATAAGCGCGCGGGGGCTCCTCGACGGCATGCTCCAGGATTACCTGGAGAGAGGGCGGCTGGGTTATCTCGACAATTCCATGACCGTTCGCGAGCAGAGCGTGCTTCAACTGGCCCGTTCGTGCGGTTTCAACGAGACGCATTGCCGCCATGTGGCGCTTCTGGCGTGCGACCTGTTCGACGCTTCCCGCGAAATCGGCCTTCACGGGTATGGGCCGCGTGAACGGGAACTGTTGGGATACGCCGCGCTTCTGCACGATATAGGGCTTTTCCTCTCGTTCGACGAACATCACACGCACAGCCGTTACATGATTATAAACTCGGAACTGCTCGGTTTCGACCAGAGGGAGATAGCCGTAATGGCCAACGCGGCTTATTTCCACCGAAAGTGGACCGAGAAGAAAAATCGATCGGATGAAATGTTCAAACAATTGAGCCGCGACGACAAAAAAACGGCCCTCGTACTGGGGCTCTTTCTCCGCATGGGCGAAGGGCTCGACAGAAGCCAGCAGCAAACGGTAAAGCGCGCGCGGCTCGAGGGAACCAAACGCGGCGTAATCCTTCGCCTTTCGCTGTCGCGCCCGTCGCCCATGGAATTTTACTCGATCGAAAAGGCGGCGTCGCAGTTCAAAAAAACTTTCGGCCGCGAATATAACGTCGTCGTCTGAGATATTACGCGGCGCGTATTTTGGCAATCCCTTATTGCCCCAAACCGGAAAATATAATAATATGTTTTTGTATTGACGCATAGTTACAAAAGGCCGTTTGGGGGAGCGAGTATGGGAAATGACGTCAGGATAAAGCGGAGCAGGGGCGCGCTGAAATATGCCGTCTCGCCGATAATTTTTCTTCTGCCGGCGGTACTGCTCACGGGATTTGCGGGCGGTTTCGGGCGTTTTGACATGGAGCCCGAATTTGTAGTGGGGATGTTGGCCGTATATATCATTCTGTCAGGGTTTTACCTGACGCTGTGCCGGAGGGACAGGGAAAGCGCGGCGGTGGCGGTGGGCTGTATCACCGACGGCATGGTGCTGATTTTTTTCTCGGCCGCTTTCGCGTCCGGAATATTTTTCAACTTTTTGGGTTTTATAGTGACCATAGTGGGAATAGTTACCGGAATAATCGCGGCGACGCCGTCCGAAGAGTCGCTGTTCGCGCGCAAAATCGACAGTATAATGCCGTACAGCGTCGGCATGGAAGAGCTTCAGAAGATAATAGACGCCATCCCGTTTTCCTGCGTATTCATGGAGCGCGCGGAGGGCGGCGGCGAACAAATAGTCGCGTGCAATCCTCTGTTTGCCGAAAATTTCAAGTCGAGTAAAAAAGATATATTGGGCAAAACGCTCGACGTTGTCGTAACCGTGGAGCCCGGAACGGACCGCGTCGTTCATTTGGGGGCCGAGTGGGCCGTCAACCGCACCGTCCGGGGAAAGCAGATTCTCGTGATGTTCTCGCCCGTGCTGCGTTCGAAGGAAGCCTCCACGATAGAGGTGTTCGACGCCATCGACGTTTCGACGGGGCTTTACGCGGCCGGATTCATGAAATACAAGGCCAAATCGGACGTCGAATCGGTCAGCAGAGGCAAGCGTAAGCTGTCGGCCGTGTTGTTGAAACTGACGTTCCCGCCCGGCTCGGAACTCGGCGTCAACGAGGACGAGCGGCGTCTCGCCGAGGTGATATTCGGGCGCGTCGTGGTGAAATCCATTCGCACCTGTGACTCCGCTTACAGGACCAGCGACGACGAGGTGCTGCTCATCATGCCCGACACGCCCAATTTGGGTTCGAAGGTGGTCATATCCAGGATATTCGCGGGAATGAAAAGCGCCGCCGTGGTCGAATGCCCTCAATGCGCCAAAGCCATTATCGATTATTCCGGCAGGGACTATATCGGAGGCGTCGACCTGCCATCTTATGACAAGATACTTGGCGAACTGTCCGTCGACTTTTACAGAAAATACCCCGAATTGGTTGCGCAGTAAAACCTTGGGGTCTAAGGCAAAAAGCGCCTGGTCGAGAGGAATTTGCTGTCTTTTACCACGAACCTGTAAGGATACGCGCTCGCCTCGCCCGCGTAGTCGACGTTTATGCGCGGCGTGGCGAGCGCGGCTTCGTCGGGGACTGGTTTTCCCTCCAGTATGAACAACTCGTCCCCGCACAGGTCGCGTCCGTAGTCGCTCCGCGTAATTCCCAGCGCCTGACATAGTTTCCCCGGCCCGCCGCACAAATTTCCGGCGCGCGCGTTCCTTCTCGCGCGCATCAGCTCTATCCCCTCCGCTGGCTCGAGCGCCCGGATCAATACCGCCTCCGGTTTGCCGGGTAAGTTCGCCGTCACGTTGAAGCAGTTGTGCGCGCCGTAGATGAAATACACGTAAGCATATCCGCCGTCGCCGAACATCACGCGCGTGCGGTGTCCCGGAGGCGGAGTGCGGTGCTTGAACGAGTGGCAGGCCGCGTCGTCATGCCCCGCGTAGGCCTCCGTCTCCACTATGACGCCGGACGCCGTTCCCTCGGCCGACCTTTTTATCAGTACCGCGCCAAGGAGTTCCCTCGCCACGGCGACGGCGTCCCTCCGGTAAAAATCGCGCGGCAGCGCCCGAATTCGGGCGGCGCGCGCGGGCTCGGTGATTTTCACGGCGCCCGCTCCTTCCGCCAATACTATATAATGCTCATTATAAAACAAACGGGGTTTACGATGGACAAGCAGAGGTGAAAGAATTGCCAGCCGAAAAAAACGCCGAACAACGCCCGGCGGCGCTCCTGTGGGAGCTGTCGAAGGGGTCGAGGGGACTTTACGCCGCCGCGGGCGCGTCGATGATCCTCTCCACAGCCTGTAATTTTTTGATACCTCAGTTGATAAGGTTCCTCGTCGACAGCATCGGCGGGGTGAGCGAGTCCGAGATGCCGGTGATTTCGGCGATAGCCCGCTTCGCCGGGATAGACCCCGCTTTCGGGGGGCGTTACGCGTTCGCGGGGGCGGGTCTGGTCATCGTCGCAGTGGCCGCGCTGGGAGGTATTTTCAGCTTCATACACCGCCGTTCGCTCTCTCTCGGGGCCGAGGGGCTGATAAAACGTCTCCGCGACAGGTTGTACTCGCACATACAGCGACTTCCCTTCGCGTGGCATATCGCGATTCAGACTGGCGACATAGTTCAGCGCTGCACGTCGGACGTGGATATCGTCCGCAGCTTCGTGTTCGTCCAGATGATCGAGATAGCGCGCGCCGTGCTGCTGGTCGTCTTCGTCTACACGATGCTGTTCAGGATGAATTTTACCCTCGCCGCCGCGTCGTTCGCCTTTTTGCCGGTGGTGTTCTTCTACTCGTATATCTTTCTGCAAAAAGCTTCCGCGAGATTTCTCGCCGCAGACGAGGCCGAGGGGCAGCTGCTCGCGATAGTGCAGGAAAATTGCTCGGGCGTGCGCGTGGTTCGCGCTTTCGGGCGCGAGCGGCACGAAGCCGGCAAGTTCGCGG
>JAISDQ010000016.1 GCA_031264605.1 Synergistaceae bacterium
AGTCGAAATCATTTCCGTGCGAGAGACGTCCGAATACGCGGGCGAGGCGCTTTTCGCGGCGATCGCGGCCGAACGCTGCGGGATAAAGATTTCTCGCTCGTCCGGCATGGACGACGCCCGGATAACGGCTTCGCTGGAAGCGTCCGTAGTTGTGGACGCCCTGCTGGGCGTCGGCGCTCGCGGCGAACCAAGAGGCGAGGTGAAACGCCTGATCGAACTGTCAGCCGGACGCGCGCGCGCGGTTTCTTTGGACGTCCCCAGCGGCGTCGACACGGATACGGGAGAAACCGGCGCGGTTTCGTTCCGCGCGGAGCTGACTATTTCTTTTCTCGCCCTGAAACCCGCCCACGCCATAGCGCCGGGGGCTTTGGCGTGCGGAGAGACCGTGACGGCCGGTATCGGCGTAAAGCCGGCGCTCGCGCTCAACGCGGAACCGGAGCTGATAGGGTACGACTCCTCCGACATTCCGGCCATGTTCCCACGGCGCGGCTTGGATATTCATAAGGGTTCCCGGGGCTCGCTTCTCGTAGTGGGCGGCTCGTCGAATTTCAGGGGCGCGCCCGTGCTGTCGTCCCTCACGGCGTTGAAGGCCGGGTGCGGGCTGGTCGCCCTCGCGGCGCCCGAGAGCGTGATTGCCTCGGCGGCTTCGCTGATACCGGAGGCCATTTTCATCCCTCTCCCGGAGGAGGACGGGCACGTTCGTTTCGCCGGTTTCGAGGAAGCCCTGTTCCCCTTCGCGGACAAATTCGACGCGCTTGTCCTCGGGCCGGGACTCGGGCTGAGCGATGACGCGCTGAGGGCCTCGCGTTTTCTGTACGGCGCGTGGAGCAAACCCATGCTCATCGACGCGGACGCGCTCAAAGCCGGTTACGGAACCCGGAGGGCGGACGCGGTGGCCACGCCGCACGCGGGAGAGGCGTCATTTATTCTGGGCGCGTCCCCCGCCGAAGTGGAAAGGCAAAGGCTGCGTTCGTGCCGGAAACTCGCCGGGAAATTCGGCGTCGCGCTTCTGAAGGGCCCCCGCACGCTCATCTCGGATGGTTCTAAGACGAGGGTCGTTCTGGAAGGCGGCAATGAGCTGGCCGTGCCGGGCTCAGGCGACGTGCTGTCCGGAACGGTCGGCGCTTTTCTCGCGGCGGGATTGGAACCGTTCGACGCCGCCACTTTGGGCGCCGTCGTTCACGGGGCGGCGGGAAGACGCCTGGCCGCGTCAGGAGGCGCAAACGGCGCTTTGGCGCGCGATATAGCGGGAGAGATAAGGGAAGTTGTACTATTTAAAGAGGCGTAAAACAGAAACGGACCGCGCGGCGGCACGACCCTCCAGAAAACTGTTCAAGGGGCCTGTGATGACGTTTCTCAGCCTAGCCCTGGCCGGAGCGTTCATAGCCGTTTCCAAATCGAGAAATCCGGGAATGAACTTAAAACCGATTTTGACCATGTTCGGGGCCGTGGCGCTGGGGTGCGTGGTGATGGCTCTCGTCTCCCGAAGGAAAAAAGACGATGGCTGAGAGCGCCGTCAAGGACGATTTGACCTGCGGATTTCCGGATATCTCGGTAGATGCCGAGGATGAGACGGAAATAATCGGCGGCATTCTGGCGGCTGAGATATACGGAGGGCTCGCCGTCGTATTGACCGGCCCGCTCGGTTCGGGCAAGACGGCGCTCGTCAGGGCCGTGGCCGGCGCGCTGGGAATCAAGTCCGTCAAAAGCCCCACGTTCACGACCGAGACAGTTCACCGCACTTCCGCTCTGGGATTCGACCTCGTCCACGCCGACCTTTACAGGCTTGATTCGCGCCAAATCGGTCTCGATACGGAACTCCAGTTCGAGGAATACCTGTCGGAGCGCCGCGCCGTTTTGTTCGTCGAATGGGGAGAGAGATGGAACGCGCCGAGAACGGACTGCTGGAGGGTGGATATTTACTTGCACGGCCAACCGAACCCGGATGCCCGGCGTTTCGGGTTCAGGGCTTTCGGCGAGGAGGCGGCGCGGCGTCTCGCGAGCGCTTACGGCAGGATGATCGACGCCTTCGCGGAATCGAGACGGCGTTGTTGACGCTTGCCGTCGACTGCGCGCTGAGGCGCGTCGCCCTGGGCTTGTCCGACGGGGAGAAAATTCTCGGGGAGCTGTCCTGCGACGCCGGAACGAGACAGGCGGAGCTTCTGCCTTCGGCCTCGGCGAATTTTCTGTCGCTGTTCGGGCATACCGTGAGGGACGTCGGGCTGATTGCCGTCACGGAAGGGCCGGGATACTTCACTGGCATCCGCGTTGGGATGTCATACGCCGCGGCTCTCGCCGAAAGCGTGGGGGCGCTTGTCGTCGCTGTGCCCACGCTGCTCGCCATGGCATATCCCCTGCTCGGCGTGTTCGAGTCCGCCGGTTTGCCGATGACGGTCGCGCCCATTGTCCCGGCTGGAAGAGAATCGGTTTACGCCGCCGTTTACGGTCGCGCGGGCGGCAAAATAACGGCTTCATTGGAATCGTCTTACATCAGGACTTCCGATTTTATGAACGTCATAAGCGCTTTTGACGCCGAGCGCCGGCCTGTTCTGACCGGCGTCGCGATCCCGGAGGAACTGAAATCGTGCGGCCGCGGGACGATAACGCCGCCCCCCTCGATGCCGTCCGGCATATTGGAGGCGGCGCGTTCGCTCGTCCCCGCCGACCCCGCGGAAATTCGCGCGGTTTATCTCAGAGAACCCGGCTAGATTGAGGAAAACGCCGCTTTGCCGCGGCATATGGTTTGAGAATTTGAGAGTGCTATCTTTTTATCCGTAACTTTCACGATTTAGGTCTATATATCGACAAAATATTTTTAATCACTCAGGGTCTAATTCCCCGCCCCTTGGGGCGTTTCATGTCCTTGCCCTTGCCCCTTAATACCCCGCCGCTTGCGGCGGGGAAATTTATTAAGGCTGTTACCGAGTTTTCGGGGATGCGGGACGCAGTGTGATTTCTCCCGCGTAATCGGTGCGGAATATCTCGGCGACTTCCTCGAAGCGGGAGGTTTTCGCGAGCGCCCACATCAGTTTGGCGACCGCGGCTTCGGCGGTCATGTCTCCGGCGGATATCGTGCAGTCGCGTATCGCGGCGCCGGTTTCGTAGAGGCTGAGGTCCGTTTCGCCGTAAAGACACTGGCTCCTGACCGCTATTATCATCCCCCGGGCCGCGGCGGCCTGCACGGCCGAAGCGAGACCGCGGCGGACGGAATGGACTCCTCCCGCGCCGAAAGCCTCCATCACCGCGCCTCTGTAACCAAGCCCTGTTAGAGCGTTAAAAATATACGGATTTGTCCCTGGAGCGAGTTTTAGGAGAAACACGCCGGGGCAGACGCCGTTTTCCAAAACCTGTCTTTCGGACGGCGCGGGATTTTCCGTCAGAATATCGAGGCCCGATGCCGTGAATACGGCGCGCGGAGGCGCGCCGACGCTTTCGAACGCGTCCATTCCAAACGCGCTGGTTTTCACGGCTCTCGTCCCGTTTATCACACGGCGGCCGAACGATATAGTGACGCCTCTTATTCCGTTCGCAATCGCGGCGACAGCCAATTCCAGGTTCGAGACCGCGTCGCTTCCGGGAAAGCCGAACGGGATCTGGGAACCGGTCAGAGTGACCGGTTTGTCTATGCCGCGCAGCATAAAAGCGAGGGCGGAAGCCGTATACGCCATGGTATCGGTCCCGTGCATCACTATCACCCCGTCGCAATCCCGCGGCGACGAAAATACCGCGCCCGCTATCTCGCTCCAGTCCTCGGGCTCTATGTTGGAACTGTCGAGGTTCATCGGCTCGGAGTGGGAGAACGTATGCCCGGGAAAAACAGAGGACATGAAATCCACGATGCCGCGCGACGACGAGCTCGACGGCGAAAGGCCGTTCGGGCCGCGTTCCGACGCGATGGTGCCGCCGGTCGAGACGACGTGGATTTTCATTTTCCGAAGAGCTTCCGCCCTTCGTTCAATATAAAAAGACCCGTCATGATGAGCGCGTTCCAGGAGAGAAGGGGGAGCGAGTCGGAAGAGTTCGCCATAACGGCGGCGGCCGCCAAGGCGGCGTAGCCGCAGACCGTCAGGGTTATCCACCAGCAGGATATTCCGGCCCTGTAGTTGAGATACGCCGCGTAAAGGCGCGCGCAGCCGAGGAACACTATCCAAAGGCCGACTAGGATGGGCAGCTTGAAAAGAAAAAGTCCGACGCGCGTGAGAAAGAGCAAGCCAAAAACCGCGTCGACGGCCGCCAGGACAAAAAACCACGCGACCCTCACCGGAGCCTTGCGAAGCGAGAAGTACGCCACGAAATAATTCAACCCCGACACGATAAGCCCCCAACCCATCACGAAGGGCGGCGAAATCGCCGGGAACACTGAGTTGAAAGCTCCCAAAACGCCCATTATGACGATTATCGCGCCAGACGTAAACAAGGTCCAGCGAACCGTTCTCTTAAAACCTTTCAAAAACGCGGCGTCGGCTGTCATTGCCCCCTGGAACCGCGCGCGGCGGCCCTTTCGACTATCATCCTGATGAGGACGTTGTCCCTCCAGGATGTGTTTGGCGTAAGCGTGCTGTTTACCACCACCGCCGTCACGATTATGAAGACGATGATGAGCGTCGCCAAAAGCAATTGGTACGCTTTGTTCTGTTTGACATAAAGCGAATTGCGCCGCCTGGGCATTCTCTCAAAATCGCGCATCATGTCATCATCTCCTTCCCGATTCGTCAGGTATCGCGCCCCTGGGCGATTTTCCCCGGCGTCGCGTTCGTCGCCCTCGCCAAATCCCGCGGCGATATCGAAAACAGCAATCCGCGGGAACCCGCGTTGATAAATATTTTTTCGTGGTTCATCGCGTCCGCGCAAATATATACCGGGAAATGTTTTTTTCCGCCTATGGGCGAACATCCGCCCCTGACATACCCGGTCAATGCCGTGAGTTCCTTGAGGTTCACCATCTCCACTCTTTTATTGCCCGAGATTTCAGCAAGCGCTTTGAGGTCGATTTCACACCCCGCCGGCAGACACGCCTCAAGCGTTCCGGTCTTGTCCCCGCGCAATACGAGCGTCTTGTAAACCACTTCATACGGCATCCCGATATCCCGAGCCGCCTTCTCCGCCGACAGGTCGCGCGCGTCTACTTCGATACCCACCAATTCGTACGCGATGCCCATTTCGTCCAGTATTCTGGCGGCGTTGGTTTTTTTCAAACCTTTGGATAAACTCACCCTGACGCACCCTCCGCCTCAAAGGAAGGAGTATTTGAATCAGTGTGCGCCTTTTCCGTTAAAATGTCAATTGCTATCGCGGCCGCGGGTCAAATCAGCGCCATCGCGCCTTCATCGCCGACCAGGGCGACGATGTGCCCGTTGCGCCCGAGGCCCGGCATAGTCGGCTGCCCGGTAAACTCTCATGACGGCGTGTTTTGACTTTCCGCCTCCTTTATATAACTTGGGGAATATAGTCTTAAATATTCAGCATGAGAGCAATGCGAATTTCAAGTATTCGGAAATAAGCAATAAAGCTTGTAAATAAAGCTAGCTTCGCGCGGTCATTGATAGGTCTTGGCGTCCTCCGTCCCAGTCATGACGCGCATCACTCCCTCCACCAAGGCGGAAATATCGTCGCGTCCCGGATGGAGCGCCGTGGGCGCAATCCACTTTATTCTTTCCGTAAGCAGCCCCGTGAAGTATTCGTTGGATGCCATCTGGCCGGCCAAAATTATCCTGTCGACGTGTCCGTCGAGAATGCCGGCCATAGAACCGATTTGTTTTATCAACTGATATACGAAGGTGTCGAATACGGACTGGAATTTTCTGTCCCCCGACCTTGCCTTGCGCACTATTTCGTCGAAGTCGTCGGTGCCTAAATGCCCCACGAAACCTCCTGCGCCGGTGACTCGAATTCTCAGTTCCTCCAGGGTATATTTTCCGGAAAAACAGAGTTCTATCAACTGAAGAGGCGGCAGATTGCCGGACTGTCTCGGCGACATCGGGCCGGAACCGCTCTGAATGTCGTTGACCTCTATCACCCTGCCGCGCGCGTGTGCCGCTACGGAAATGGTGGTGTCGAGGTTGCACACGATAAAATTGCATTCGCGGAGGGGTTTGCCGATGTTGACCGCCTCACGGGAGGCTACCGAGTTGTGGTTCAGCGTGTGGAAAATGGATTTTCTGCGTATTTCGGGCAAGCCGGTCATGTGAGCCGTGCCGGTCATCTCGTCGACTACCGGAGGGTCGACTATATACGCGTATCGGGCCATCGCTATGTTCGCCAGCCTCAGCGCCATGGGCGCGCCCAGGTTCATGGGGCTTTCCCCGTACGTGCACGAAAGAAGGTCGTCGACCATCGCGACGTTTATCTGGTACACTCCGCTTTCGAGAGGGTGCAGCATGCCGCCGACCGCCACAAAAACGCTTATATTGCCGATAAGTTCCCCTTTGGAAGCCAACAGGTCTTTGACCCTTTCGGCGCGGAATTCCTCCTGCGCCGTCATCCCCGGAAAAACCTCGAGTTCCATGGAGGTGTACCGCTGATTTTCGCTCCACAGCATGTCGTAGTTATCAAAAAGCGCCACTTTCGTATAATCATAATGCGGACTCAGCGCGAGTATCAGCATCTCGACCACCTCTTGTGCGTGAATGAAATTCCTCCGCCGTGCGGATAAATCATAACATGAAACCGCTTCGGAAGGTAAATCCGAATTTTTCCCCCACATGCGGGCGAGGCTTTACGCTCCGCGTCAAATTTCGCCCAAAAGCTCAGGAAAGATTTTTGACATAAAAGTGCGAAAAGCGACTCTTCCGTAGGAAGGCCGCTTTTCGCGAAAAAACCCCTGAAAAAGTTATTTCTTTTTGCCGTTTACGTTGACGGCGTCCTTTAAAGCTTTTCCGGCGCGGAACACAGGAACTTTTTTCGCCGGAATGTTGATTACTTTCGACGGATCCTGGGGATTGCGCCCTTTACGGGCCGCGCGATGCTGCACTTCAAACGTGCCGAAACCTACCGCCTGAATCTTCTCGCCCTTCGCGAGAGAGCCCTGAACCGCGTGAAAAACCGCGTCCACCACTTCCGCCGCCTTTTTCTTCGTCAAACCCTCTACCGCAGCGGCCACTTCATTTGCCAACTCCGCTTTCGTCACTCCCACTTCACCTCCATATACATTTTGGGCATCATATTATGAAAGCCCTGAAACCGCTTATACACTTGTTTTTTCGAGTATCCCGAAACAACACGGCTATTATGCACATAAACTATGTTCCAGTCAAGTTTTCTGGTGAAATTGGGCTTTAATTTCCTTCGCTTTTTTTTCTAAAGAACAATTTCAAAGGCGTGCCTGAGAAGTCGGCCATCCCGCGCAAAATGTTCTCGACCCGCCTCATGAACGGCTTCGAGACCAGTTTATCGTCGTTCACGAAAAACACGAACGCCGGAGGTTCGCCGTCCGCCTGGGTGCAGAATGATATCTTCAAACTCCTTCCCCGTACGGCGGGCATCCGTTCGAAAGCGAACACCTCCCGCACAAGGCGGTTGAGTTCTGAGGTCGAAATTCTCCTGCGCCTGTTTTCGTCGACCGAATCTATGCAGCCGCCGATTTTGCCTATTCCCCTCTTTGAGAGCGCCGACACGAAAATGACGGGAGCGTGCGACGCGAACGAAAATTCATCGCGTACTTTGTCTCTCATTTTGTCGCCGGATGCCGCGCCGTCCTTCACGAGATCCCACTTATTGACCACGAGGACCAATCCTCTGCCGCGCTCCATGACGTGACCGACCAGGCGCTTGTCCTGCTCCGCCGCTACTTCCGAAGCGTCGAGCACGACCAGGGCGACCTTGCATTTATCGATCGCCTGATAGGTGCGTACTGCGGAATAATACTCCACATTGGAGCCGATCCTCGATTTCTTCCGCAATCCGGCGGTGTCGAGGAAGCGGTATTTCCTGCCGCCCAGTTCCACCAAAGAATCGACCACGTCCCTCGTTGTCCCCGGGATATCCGACACAAGCGAGCGTTCGCTGCCAATCAGAGCGTTGAAAATGCTTGATTTCCCCGTGTTCGGCCGTCCCACGAGCGCCACGGACAGTTCGGAGCAGTCCCCGGATTCCGGGCCGTCTTCCTCTTCCGGCAACATTTCGCTTATTCCTTCGAGCAGATCTCCCATGTTGAAATTATGGGTGGCGCTTACCGGAATCACTTTTTCGAATCCCAATGACGAGGCTTCGTACGCTAAGGCGGTATTTTCGGGGTTATCCAGTTTGTTCACCGCTACGATTACTTTCACTCCGCTTTTGCGGAGCATTAAAGCTATTTCCTCATCCATGGGCGTCACTCCGTCGCGCCCGTCGATGACAAATACGGCCCCGTCGCTCTCGGAAATGGCCTGTTTTACCTGAAGGGCCATCAGGTCCATTATCTCCGCGCGCCCGTCTTGCGTATCGCCCATGATTCCGCCCGTGTCGACTATGTAGAACCTTTTCCCGTCCCACGTCATTTCCCCGTACAGCCTGTCTCTGGTAACTCCGGGAAAATCGTCGACTATGGCTTCGCGGCGGCCGAGCAGCCTGTTGAAAAGAGAAGATTTCCCCACGTTGGGGCGTCCTATCACCGCAATGATGCCCACCTGTTCACCAACTTCCATAAGTATATGCACGAGAGAATGCGACGTTCTTGTACGTTATAATAATATCGGCATCGTACGAATAATATTATAACGGCAGGTGGCGTGAAATGTGCGGGATCATGGGGTACGCGGGCGGCAAAAAGGCTGCCGATATAATACTCGAGGGACTTTCGAGGCAGGAATACAGGGGATACGACTCGGCTGGCATAGCGCTGCGGTGTCAGGATGAAATTATCAACGCCAAAATAGTGGGCCGCGTCTCCGAACTGGCGCGCAAAATGAAGGAACTTCCCCCCAAGTGCGCCGAATCCGTGTCGGGTATCGGCCACACCAGATGGGCCACTCACGGAGGAGTGACCGAGACGAACGCCCATCCTCACGAAAGCGCCGATGGCAGCGTGGTTCTCGTTCACAACGGCATCATAGAAAACTCCCGCGAAATAAAATCGAAGCTCGAATCGGACGGCGTCAAATTCATCACCCAGACGGACACCGAAGCCGCCTGTCAGTTGTTAGCCGTGCTTTATAAAAAATTAGGCGGCGACGCGCTAGAGGCGATGAAAGCCCTCACGGCGGAACTCATCGGAGCTTTCGCCCTCGTCATCCTGTTCAGGGACAGACCCGACGAAATATGGTGCGCCCGTAAGGGCTCGCCGCTCGTCGCCGCGCACGACGGAAGCGCGTGTTATTGCGCGTCCGATCCTACGGCGCTTCTGGCCTATACCCACGACCTCTTTTTTCTCGAGGAAGGCGAAATGGCCATGCTGTCGCCCGAAAAGTGCGAATTCTTCAGCTTCGCGGGGGACAAAAAACAGAAGAAGACCATCTGTCTCAACTGGGACAGCGTCATGGCGGACAAAGGCCATCACGATCACTTCATGCGCAAGGAAATAGGCGAGCAGCCCGACGTTCTTCGCCTCACGATAGACACGCACACGATACTGACCGACGTCGCGATGGACAAAAGCCTGGCGCTTCCTCCGGGTTTCATGAAGCGCGTCCGCCGCATCCAGTTGGTGGCGTGCGGCACGTCGAGTTATGCCACGCTGGTGGCCCGCGATATTATGGAAAGCATCGACAACAGCATCGATATTTCGGCCGAGGTCGCCTCGGAGTACCGTTACCGGAACGTGGCGGGCGGCGGCGACACGCTCGCGATATTCGTCTCACAGAGCGGCGAAACGGCGGATACCCTCGCTGCCGCCAGAATCGCGAGATCCAAGGGCACCCAATGCATAGCCATAACCAATGTGCGAGGTTCGACGCTCGACCGCGAAATCGACCGCACGGTGCTGTCGATGGCCGGTCCTGAAATAGGAGTGGCTGCCACAAAGACGTTCATGGGACAGATAAGCCTTCTCTCTCTTTTGTCCATGGCGCTCTTAAAAGACAGGGGCACGCTGTCGGCCGGCGACGAGGCGAGGCTGATAGGCGGTCTTAGGTCCATTCCCGCCTTGCAGCAGTCGATCATAGAGCGCGAGAATGAGATAAGGGCGCTGGCGGAAAAATACTCTGACTCCAGGGGATTTTTCTTCATCGGACGGCGGGAATGCGTGCCGCTAACGATGGAAGGGGCGCTGAAGCTCAAAGAAATAGCGTATCTGCCGTCCGAAGCCTATGCGGCCGGCGAAATGAAACACGGCCCAATAGCGATGCTCGACGAAAGACTCACCGTTGTGGCGCTCGTTCCCGATACCGACCTGCGTGAAAAAACCCTCTCCAACGTCGAGGAATGCAGGGCGAGGAACGCGCCGATACTGCTGTTCGTATCCGAGGGCGACGAGGCGGCGCGCGCTCACGCCACGGATATCTTCTTCGTGCCGAGAACCGAGCCCGAACTCTTTCCTTTCGTGGCCGTGATCCCGCTTCAGCTGTTCGCGTATCACGTGGCGCGCGCTCTGGGGCGCGACATAGACATGCCGAGAAATCTCGCGAAAAGCGTCACTGTGGAATAAGGCGGAGCCCCGCCGGGGAACTGGTTCCCCGGACCCCTTTTTCGTTAATTTTCTTTCACCCGTAGGGTGAAAGAAAATTGATAATAGAGTGCAGGGGGCTAGCCTGTTCTTGCAAACTGGCGAATATTCCTTGCCGGGTTTGGGCGGCGGCCGAGATTTTGATCCTGTAGTTTAAGCGGCCGCCGTAAGGCGGCCACTGCTTCACTCTTTCGCCGTCACCCACAGAACGCCTCCCTCGACGCCGAGGATTTTTACCATTTTTCCGGGGCGGAGGGGTTCGTTATCGCGCGTTCTGGCGGGCAGTTCCACTCGGCCGGCTTTTGTGTCTACCATGACCTTTCCGGTGTTCGACGCCGATCCCATTACGGCGATGTACACGTACGCGCGGCGTCCTTCGAGAGTTTCCAGCTTCAGGCTGCCGTCCTCCTGAAATTTCAGGAACGCGCGGAGCAAAAACAGCGAGACGAAAACGAAGATTATTCCGGAAACCGCCCCGGCCAGAGACGCCGCGAGCCTGGACAGGCCGTTGTAAAACCCGGCGAACGTCACCCATCCGTAACCTATGAAAAACGCCACGAAATTGCGAACCGACAGATAGTCCGATAACGCAGTGCCGGCCATTCCGTGCGCGTCCGAAGCGTCGGAGACATCGGGGGCGTCAGTCCCGAAGTCGGCCGAGCCGTCCTCGGAGTTGGCGCTGCCCAGCGACTGGAAGAGAAATATGAGGGAAGCCGCCCCGCCGAGGGCCACGTGGCCCCATTCCCAGACGCCCATCGTCATTTTACGCGCTTCTCCCTGCTTTTATCGCCGGATTCCGCGGCAGGTTCTTTTTCGGGCTGGTTCTCGGGGCGTCCCAAAATTCCGGGGCCGATGACTCCGGTCATTTTGAGAAGGTCCTGAAGCGGCGGCAGGCTCGTCGCGTAATCGCGCACCATGTTCGAGATCGCGCGCCCGTCTTTGTCCCCCGAATCCCAGACGGTCAGTTTGTCTATTTTCAGGCTCGATACGGCTTTGGCCTGAATGTTCATCATCTCGGGGACTCTGTCGGCCATCATGAGCAAAAACGCGGCGTTCGCGTCGCCCGAAGCGGCCTCGACCAGCTTCCTGATGCCGTCGGAATTGGCGTCGAACAGTGCCTTCATGCCGTCGGAGCGGCCTAGCATCTCCTGTTTCACCCTCTCGCCTTCTCCGCGCCCTTCCCGGCTCTGACGTTCCATCCGCGCCTCCGCGTCGATTATTACCTTCTGTTTCTCGGCCTCGGCGACAGGCACGGTATCCGCCAGCCGCGCGGCCTTTTCCTTCTCGGCGCGCGCGGTCTCGGCCTCTTTTTCGGCCAGGTACGCCGCTCGGCGGGCCTCCGCCTCTTTCGTCTTCTCGGCAACCTCGCCGCGCCTGTTAGCTTCGGCTGTTTTCTCGCGAAGCTCGGCGTCGGACTCCGCCTTGATCTGACGCGCGACGTTCTCGCCCTTGACGGCTTCGGCGTCCGCGGCGGCCACTCCGACGCGCTGCTCCCTTTCGGCGTCTGCAAGGCCTATTTCTCGCTCTTTCCTGGCCCGCGCTATGCCTATTTCTCGTTCCTTCGCGGTGTCGGCGAGGCCTATTTCCTTCTCCTTGTCGGCGAGAGCTATGCCAATTTCGCGCTCTTTGCCGGCTTGCGCCAATCCTATTTCACGCTCTTTGTCGGAGCCCGCCACGCCAATTTCGCGCTCCTTGGCCGCCCGCGCGACGCCGATCGCCTTTTCCTTATCCGCCTCGGCGACGCCTATCTGCCCGTTGCGCTCCTGTTCGGCCACGTCTATGCGGGCCTGATTGATCGCCTCGCTCGCGGCTTTTTGGCCGAGCGCTTTTATATACCCCGATTCGTCGTCGATGTCCTTGATGTTGACGTTGATGACCCGCAAACCCACTTTCGCCAGCTCTACCTCGACCGAATCCATCACTGCGCTTTGGAATTTTTCCCTGTCCTTGTTGATTTCCTCTATATACATCGTCGCTATCGTGGCGCGGAACTGACCGAAAATTATATCCTCCGCGACCTGCCTCACCAAACCCTGGTTGAGCCTCAACAGGCGTTCGGCCGCGTTCTTCATGACCACGGGCTCCGTGCTGATGCCGACCGTGAAAGTGGACGGCGCGGCGATGCGTATGTTCTCCTTCGAGAGCGCGCCCTGAAGCGGAATCTCTATGGATATCGGAGTGAGGTCGAGGTAAGAATAATCCTGAAAAAGCGGCCATACGAACGCCGCCCCACCGTGCACGCAGCGCGCGCTTCCCTCTCCCGTCTTTCCGAAGATGACGAGAATTTTGTCCGAAGGACAGCGCCTGTATCTCTTGATGAGCGAGATAAACGAAAGGAACACGAAGACAACTAAAATCACGGTAAAAACAAGGCCCGTATACATAAGCACACCCCCGTCTTTTATTTGGCGATATTATCCGAGAAACTGAATAGCGTTGAGCGACGCGACGCGCCTGAATGTTGCGTCAGGCATATTCTGAGATTCTATCATAGATTTGAAACGGGGGAAACGCAGCAGCGGAAAATCGGAGCCGTATAAAATTTTGCCGCCGATCCAGGGCACGGAACAGAGCCCGAAAATTTCGCCGCCGTATACGAAAGGCGACGCGGCCGTATCGTACCGCACATTTCTCAGGGCGTTTCTCGCCTCCGGGATGGATTCGTACATGAACAGCCCGCCGCCCCAGTGCGCCATTATTATCTTCAGTTCAGGATGGTTGCGCGCGAAGAGATACGCCTCGCGCGGGCCGGCGCGTCCCTTGCCCGGGTAGTCGCGTCCGACCGGCTCGGCGGTATGAAGCGAGACGAACATGCCGTTTTCGTGGCATGCAGCCGCGAACCTCCAGGTCTCCTCGATATCCGCTATGTCGAAATCCTGTCCGTCGGGAAATATTTCACCGACGCCTATGGCCCCGAGCGACGCGCACCGTTCGATCTCCGCCGAGGCCCCTCTCGCCAGAGGCGGGACGACCGCCAGCGCCTTCAATTTTCCGTTCGACGCGCGCGCGGCCTCCAACACGTAATCGTTGCACAGCCTGCACAATCCCAGGTCTTTAAACCCGAACCCGGTAATCCAGCTTTCCGACACGCCGTCCTCTTCCATGGCGGACAAAATGTCGGGTACGCCGCCCCATCTGTGCGCGCGGCCGGCAGTAAGCGCGCCGAAATAACTCTCGGAGGTGGATATTTTTTCCCGGCCGGCAATTATCTCCGGAGGATACGCGTGAACGTGAACGTCGATTATCATACGGCCAATATTAACATAAAAAGCCGGCCCGCGTTTCCGCGAACCGGCCTGCGTTGAACTATAAAACAAATACCTTGGGGCTCCGCCCCAATCCACGCAAGGGGACAAATCCCCCTGACTCCTTTTTAAATAATTACTTGAATTCGACCTTCGCCCCGGCGTCTTCGAATTTCTTCTTGATCTCCTCGGCCTCTTCCTTGCTTACGCCTTCCTTTATCGGCTTAGGCGGATTGTCGACCAGGTCTTTGGCTTCCTTCAGGCCAAGTCCGGCGATGATCTCGCGGACAACTTTGATGACGCCTATCTTATTAGCGCCGTGATCGGTGAGGATGACGTCGAACTCGGTCTTCTCCTCTTCGGCCGCAGCGGCGCCCGCCGCGGGCCCCGCTGCCGCGGCCACCGCGGCGACAGGAGCGGCCGCGGAGACTCCGAATTTCTCTTCCAGGGCGTGGACGAGTTCCGCCACTTCCAACACCGACATCTCTTCGATCGCTTTGATTATTTCCTCGCGTGTCATCTAAATATCCTCCTCGGGTAAATTGCAGATAATTTTTGAGCCGTTACGCGGCTTTTTCTTTCTGTTCCCTGATCTGCGACAGCGCGGTGACGAGTCCGCGCGCCGGACCGGACAGCACCGTGACGAGTCCCCTCGCCGGGCCGTTCATGACGCTCAATAACATGGCCACGAGCGTTTCCTTCGACGGCAGATCGGCCAGAGCCATTACCTGGTCCCTGCCGATGATTCGGCCTCCGAGGATGCCGCCCTTTATTACAAGCGCCTCGTTGCCTCTCTCCCTCGCAAAATCGCGCAGGGCGCGCGCGGTGGCCGCCGCGTCCCCGTAGGCAAACACGTACGCGTTCGGCCCCGTGTCTACGGCGTCGGCCGTTACCCCGCAGGATTCGCGCAGGGCTATCCGCATCAGGGTATTCTTGGCGATCTTCATCTCGCCGCCGGACGCGCGAACCGATTTGCGGACGGCAGTCGACTGGGATACGCGAAGCCCCCTGTACTCCACCACGAAAATAGCGCCGCTCTTTTTCACATTTTCCGCGAGAGCGTCTATCTCTGCTCGTTTCGCTTCAGTTGGCATAAATTCACCTCCATTCTTCCACAAAAAACCGGACCCTTTAAAAGAGCCCGGTTCAAGCGACAATTGAAAAAACGCCGTTTCGAACCTCGGCGGGAAATTGAGCCCCCTGAAAAGGCGCCCGCTGTCTCAAGCTCTCGGTGACTGTATCAAAATTGCGGGAAGCGATTTTTTTACTCGCCCGCTGTTTCCTTCTGCGCCAGCGCTTCGTCTATTTTTATCCCGGCGCCCATAGTGGAGGAGATCGTTATTCCCTTGATATAAGTGCCCTTCACCGCCGCCGGGCGCGCTTTCACTATAGCCTTGGTGAGCGTCCTGATATTCTCCAGAAGCTGTTCGGCCGTAAAGGACGCCCGTCCTACGGCGTTATGAATGATACCGGCCTTGTCCACGCGAAATTCCACACGTCCGGCCTTGATCTCCTTTACGGCGTTCGCTACGTCGAACGTGACCGTATTCGTCTTAGCGCTCGGCATCATCCCGCGGGGGCCCAGCACTTTGCCAAGCCGTCCTACCACCTTCATCACATCGGGAGTCGCGATAACGGCGTCGAAATCCATCCAACCGCCCTCTATCTCCGCGACTTTCTCCTCGCCTCCGACAAAATCGGCTCCGGCATCCTGGGCTTCCTTGACCTTTTCCCCTACGGCTATGACCAGAACTTTCCTGGAATGTCCGGTTCCGTGCGGAAGGACTATGGTGCTTCTGACCTGCTGATCGGCGTGACGGGGATCGACTCCGAGCCGGGCGTGAAACTCTACGCTCTCGTCGAATTTGGCGTTCGCGCATTCCTTGATGAGCGCTACCGCCTCGGGCAGTTCATAACGTTTCTGCTTGTCAAATTTCTCAAGCAGCGCTTTGAATCTCTTGCTCTTTTTGGACATTTTATCTTACCTCCCGTGGTAAATCGCGGAAGCCGCATCGGGGCTTCCTCCCACTATTCTTTTCAGCCGCTTATTTCGACTCCCATGGATCTCGCGGTACCCTCGACCATTCGCATGGCGGCCTCGATACCGCCGGCGTTGAGGTCGGCCATCTTCAGGGCGGCGATCTCCTGCACCTGTTTGCGGGAAACTTTGCCGATGAAGTTCTTGTTTGGAACCCCCGAGCCCTTTTCCTTGCCGAGAGCCTTCTTCAAAAGAACGCTCGCCGGCGGCGTCTTCATGATGAACGAGAAGCTGCGGTCGGCGTACACCGTTATAACCACGGGAATGATCATCCCGACCTGGTCGGCCGTCCTGGCGTTGAACTGCTTCACGAATTCCATTATATTGATGCCGCGCTGACCTAACGCCGGCCCTACGGGCGGCGCCGGAGTGGCCTTACCTGCGGGAAGCTGCAGTTTCAGCTCCCCAATTACCTTTTTCGCCATACGAGAAAATTACCTCCTTAAGTTTGTGCTCATTTCGGGGAATCCGCGCTTCCGAATCATTGCGGAAAGGCGAAAACCGCGCTGAGCCTCTTTATCGCAAAACCCCCGGCGCACGTCGCCCGGCGGTTTTGGAGAATTCATGCTCAAAGTTTTTCGAGATTTGTGTGATCCATCTCCGCGGGCATTTCCATCCCGCCTATGAAAGGTATGCTTATCGTAACCTTTCCCTTTTCGTTGACCTCGATAACCGGCCCGACCTGGCCTTCCATAGGCCCGCTCCTCACGCGGACGACGTCGCCCAGCTTGAAGGCTATTTCTAGCTTCGGCTTGGCCTGATCTTTCGTTATCTTGGCCATTATCTCGCCCACTTCCTTCGGGGAAAGGGCTATCGGGTGGTTGCCGGTACCTACAAATCCCGTCACTCCCGGCGTATGCCGCACCACATACCACGATTGGTCTTCCAGGATCATCTCGACCAAAACGTAACTCGGGAAAACCTTTCTTCTAACGTGCTTTACTTTTCCTTCTCTGGTGTATACGCTTTCCTCAACCGGAACGAGAACGCGGAATATCCTGTCCTCCATGCCCATTGTGGCTATGCGCTGCTCCAAATTCGCGCGAACCTTATTCTCATACCCGGAATAGGTTTGTACGACGTACCACTGTCGTTCTGAATTTTCGTTGAAATCGGCCATTTTTATGTCGGCTGTTTCGATATCAGGGAGCGGTGCCTATAAATAAAGCCAGCAACCTTGTGAGAATGGCGTCAACTAGACCGAGGTAAAAACCGACCACTACGGTCAGTCCTATCACCACGAGCGTAGAATACCATACATCTTTTTTGGTCGGCCAGAAGACTTTTCTCATCTCGGCCCTTGATTCCCTAAAAAATCTCTTTATTCCGTTACCATAGTCGAGGATCTTATCCATACCCCGACCTCCTTAGTCAGAATATTCACTAGATTTGTGAAAAAATGGCAGGCCCGGAAGGATTCGAACCCTCAACCCCCGCATTTGGAGTGCGGTGCTCTACCAGTTAGGAGCTACGGACCTGCGCGCAAAGGGTATTCTACACTACTTGGTCTCTTTGTGCAAGGTATGCTTGTTGCACCACTTACAGTGCTTGAGTTTTTCGAGCTTTTTCTGAGACTTTTTCTTATTCACGTGAGTGACGTAATTGCGCCGTTTGCACTCAGTGCACTGCAATCCCACTATGTCAGCCATTTTTCAATCACTCCATAATTTCGGTGACGACGCCGGCGCCGACCGTACGTCCGCCCTCGCGAACCGCGAACCGCAATCCCGGCTCCATCGCTATCGGCGATATCAGGTTCACCTCGAACGTGCTGTTGTCTCC
>JAISDQ010000048.1 GCA_031264605.1 Synergistaceae bacterium
TCCGGGTCCATAGTGGTATCCCAGAGCTGTTCGGGGTTCATCTCCCCCAGTCCCTTGTATCGCTGGATGTGCAGGCGCTTGGGGTCCCTTCCGGCTGTGGCGTCCTTCATCTCCTTGTCCGAGTAACAGTAGGAGACGCTTTTCCCCTCTTGCACGCGGTACAGTGGCGGCTGGGCGACGAAAAGGTGCCCGTTCTCGATTATCTGCGGCATATGCCGGTAGAACAGGGTCAGCAGGAGCGTTCTTATATGCGCCCCGTCTACGTCGGCGTCGGCCATGAGGAAAATTTTGTGGTATCTCAGCCTCTCGGGGTCGTAGCTGTCGTTTATGCCGCACCCCAGCGCCTGAATTATCGTCCTCACCACGTCGTTGGACAGTATCTTGTCGAGCCGGGCCTTTTCGACGTTCAGTATTTTGCCTCTCAGGGGAAGTATAGCCTGAAAACTTCTGTCGCGCCCCTGCTTTGCGCTGCCGCCCGCGCTGTCGCCCTCGACGATGTAGAGTTCGCTCTGCGACGGGTCGCGGTTCGAGCAGTCCGCGAGCTTGCCAGGAAGGTCGAGCTTGTTCATGGGCGTTCCGCGCTGGATCAGCTCGCGCGCTTTGCGGGCCGCCTCGCGCGCCTGACGCGCCTTTATCGCCTTCTCGACTATGGGCTTCAATATCTCTGGGGTCTCCTCGAAGGCGACCTTCATTCCCTCGTAGACCAGTGAATCGACGATGCCCTTGACGTCGCTGTTGCCCAGTTTTGTCTTGGTCTGCCCCTCGAACTGCGGCTCAGGAAGTTTTATGGATATGACCGCCGTGAGCCCTTCCTTGAGGTCGTCCCCCGACAGGTTGGGGTCTTTTTCCTTCAGCACTTTTCCGCGCCGCGCCTCGTCGTTGACCGCCCTCGTGAGCGCCGTCCGGAAACCGGACACATGGGTTCCCCCCTCGACGGTATTTATGAGGTTGGCGAAGGCGAATATGCGCTCGATGTACGTGTCGTTGTACTGGAGCGCCACTTCGACCGCCGCGCCGTCCTTGGCGCCCTGAATGTACACCGGAGGTTTGAACGAAACGTCCTTGCCACGGTTGAGGTATTCCACGAAAGAACGGATGCCGCCCTCGTAGTGGTACGTCTTGACCGTGTCGCCCTCGGCTTGCGGCCGGCTGTCGCGGAACGTTATCGTGACGCCCGTGTTGAGGAAGGCCAGTTCGCGCAGCCGGCCCCTCAGTATATCGGCCGAATACTCGACAGTGGCGAATATCTCGTCGTCCGCCATGAACGTGATCTTGGTGCCGCTCTCGTCCGAGTCGCCCGCCCTTTTCAGCTCGGTGACGGGGACTCCGCGCTCGTATCTCTGGACGAACTCCCCGCCGTCGCGCTTGATGTCCAGTTCGAGCCATTTCGAGAGCGCGTTCACCACCGAGACCCCGACTCCGTGAAGTCCTCCAGATACCTGATAAGCGCCCTTGTCGAACTTGCCGCCGGCGTGCAGGACAGTCATTACCACCTCGGCCGCCGATTTGCCCATCGCTTCGTGATATTCGGTGGGGATGCCGCGTCCGTTGTCCTGAACGGAGACGCTTCCGTCGGCTTCCATGGTCACTTCTATTTTATCGCAGAAACCCGCGAGCGCTTCGTCGATCGAGTTGTCCACCACTTCGTACACGAGGTGATGCAATCCGCGGGCGCTCTGGTCGCCTATATACATGCCCGGGCGCTTGCGAACCGCCTCCAACCCCTCCAGTACCTGAATATCCTTTGCGCCGTAATTGGCGCGCGCCGCTTCTTCAGCCATGCCGCAAGTTTCCTCCATTCAGCCTTTTGATTCTCCCGTCGTTTCGGCGGTTTCCGAAGTTCCCGCTCCTTCTGTCAATGGTGAGGGGCGTGAAACCGGATTCTCTCTCATCCCCGTAGCGGAGCACGATACGCGTTCCGCCGTCCCGCCTCACGAGGGCGACGACCTGCTCCAAAATTACGACATTGCCGTCTTCCAGAACAAGAAACAACACTGTACCTCCGCGTATATATTATAATGTATCATTATATCAGAACAGTTTGGAGGCTGCCCAAATGGGAGAGCGAATAAAACGCGCGGCGGGAGTGCTGTTGCATATATCGAGCCTTCCGGGTCCGTACGGATCGGGGGATTTCGGATATTCGGCCGAACGGTTCGCGGAGCTCCTCGCGGATTTCGGAGTGGGCGCGTGGCAGATGCTGCCGCTCGTTCCGGTGGACGGGGCTTTTTCCTATTCCCCGTACAGCAGTCAGTCGGCCTTCGCCGGCAGCCCGATGTTCGTCTGCCCGGAAAAATTGGCCGCGCTGGGGCTTGTCGCCGCGAGCGAACTTGAAAAAATAAAACCGCTTCCCCCCGGGCGCGCCGATTTCGACGCGGCGATCGGGATAAAGAGCGGGATTTTGAAAATATGCCGAGACAATTTCAGGCGCGGGGAGTCGTACAAAACAGAGTTCAGGGATTTGTCGGACAAATTCTGGCGTTTCTGCGCCGACGAGGCGTACTGGCTGGAGGATTACGCGCTGTACTGCGTCCTCAAGGACATCGAGGGAGGGCGTCCGTGGTACGAATGGCGTCCCGAATACCGCTCGCGCGACTGGGGAGCGCTCGACCCACTGAAGAACGTTCCCGAAATATCGAGCGCCCTCGATGAAAAGCGTTTCGAGCAGTTTCTGTTCGGCCTCCAGCTTCAGGAACTGAGGGCGTACTGCGCCGGACTCGGGGTGAGGCTGATCGGCGACCTCCCTATATACGTGGCCCACGACAGCGCCGACGTGTGGGGGCATCAGGAGTTGTTCGGGCTCGACTCCGAGGGGATGCCCGTGACGGTGGCGGGCGTCCCCCCCGATTATTTCAGCGAGACGGGCCAGAGATGGGGGAACCCGATATACAGATGGGACGAGATGAAGCGCGACGGTTACGCGTGGTGGCTTGGCCGTTTCCGCCGGGCGCTCTCTCTGGCCGACGTCGTAAGGATCGACCATTTCAGGGGTTTTTTGCAGTTCTGGGAGATACCGGCCTCGGAGGCTACCGCCGAGAACGGACGGTGGTCGCCCGGCCCGGGGGAAAATCTGTTCCGGGCGATGCGCGACAGTTTCCCGCGTATTGACGGCAAGCCGCCGTTTATAGCGGAGGACTTGGGCGTCATCACCGACGACGTGGCGCGCGCGATGGAGGATTTTTCTTTTCCCGGAATGAAGGTTCTGCAGTTCGCCTTCGGCGAGGGAATGCCTCAAAACCCTTATATCCCGCACAATCACAGACGCGCTTGCGTCGTCTACGCCGGAACTCACGACAACGACACGGCCGCGGGCTGGTGGAAATCCGGGGCCACCGCGGAGGAGAAGCGAAATTTCCTCGCCTACACCGGCCTGGAGAACCCAACCCCCGAACGCGTGGCCGACGAAATGACGCGCATGGCGCTGTCGAGTACCGCGGACATGGCGGTCGTCACCGCTCAGGATATACTGCGCCTCGGTGGGGAAGCGAGGATGAACAAGCCTTCCACCGTCGATGGCAACTGGAGGTGGCGTCTTGAAGACCTCGACGCGTTCGAGCGGGAACTCGGACGCGTGGCCGAATTGAACGCCCTGTTCGGGCGGGATATATAAACCCGGAGGCTCGCGCCGCCGGAATACAAAGGGAGGAAATATGCAATGGCGTTTTACATACCGTACGGCGAACTGTCGGACAAGGCGAGGACCGTCGATAACGCGCTCGTCAGTCTGATGGAGGAACTGGAAGCCATCAACTTCTACAACCAGAGGGCCGACGTGGCTTCCGACGAATCACTGAAGCGCGTAATGCTCCACAACCGCAACGAGGAGATAGAACACGCGGTGATGCTCTTCGAGTGGCTGAGGCGCAACATCGATGAATTCGGCGAGGACATGAAAACGTATCTTTTCAAGGACGCCCCCATCACGGAGATAGAGGAACAGGCGACCAAAGACTGA
>JAISDQ010000075.1 GCA_031264605.1 Synergistaceae bacterium
CTGTGTTTAACGCCAAACCGGTCGCTTCCCGTAGCGGAATAAGGAATACGGCAATATCCGCTTCCGGCTGCCCGGGATCGTCTTCGCGGACTGATTCGGATTCGGAGTTGTTTTTAAAATCGCGGGGGACAGACAAAACAGCAAAGAAAATCGGCGAGGAGTGGTAAAAGTTGAAAAAGACAGTTTCCGCATTATTGATAATTGCAGCGTTCTTTGTATTGGCGGCGGGTACGGCGCTTGCCGCAGAATCCGATCTCAACCAGAAGATGGTCATCTCGTTCCTGCCCAAATCGGTTGGCGGCGCATGGTTCACCCGCATGTTCGAGGGCGTCAGCCAGTACGGCGCCGAGACGGGCTCCGAGGTGTTCCAGATCGGCCCGAGCGTTGGAGACGCGGCCGCGCAGAACCGCAACGTGCAGGATGTGGTGGCGCAGGGCGTCGACGTCATCGCCGTCACTCCGTTTTCGCCCGAGCAGATAGACGCCGACCTGAAAAAGGCCAAGGACGCCGGCATAGTCGTCATCACCAACGAAGGCGTTTTCATGGACGAGAGCATCCACTACGACATAGAGCCGTTCGACAGCAAACTGTTCGGTGAAAACGTGGCCGATCTCTACGCCAATAGCATGGGCGGCAAGGGAGAAATTATTTTCTTCGTTGGAAGCCTGGCCAGCACGGCGCACGTCAGTTGGACCAACGGCATAGTCGACGCCATGAAGGCGAAATATCCCGACCTGAAGGTAGCGAACGCGGGAGGTGTATACATCGAGACGGGAAACAACGCCGCCAATTCCTACGAAAAGGCGAAGGAAGCCCTCAAGACTTACCCCAACGCGACGGGCGTGTGGTGCCCGTCCTCGACGGACACGCCGTCCATTGCTAGAGCCATCGAGGAAGCCGGTCTGGTGGAAAAAATAACCTACGCCGCCGTCGGTTTGCCGAACGCCACCAGAACATACATCAACAACGGTTCTATCGATTATCTGACGTCCTGGGATCCAGCGGAACTCGGAATCGCGATGTGCAAAGCCGCCGCCGCCGTCAAGTCCGGCCGTGAAATCAAGGATGGCGACGACCTTGGCGTGTTCGGTTTCAGCAAACTCATCCTGAGCGGCAAGGTCATTCAAGGCAACGAGTGGCGCGTCGTAACGGCCGCCGACGCGGATAAATACAACTACTAAAACAAACGTGTCCGCCGCGAACGCAGGAGCCGCGCGTCCCCCGCAAGGGCGGCGCGCGGCTCTTTCGCTTATGAGGGTTTTCCCCACGAAAATAGATTCGTCTCTGTTTTCATCGTACGTTATGAGCGCAAAGCATGATCACTCGGTACGACACTGACAAACGACCGCCTCGCAAATCTTGGATTTGAGAACTTCTCCAAGAGATACGAGGCACTGCGCTCAAGCTGTTGAACCGCCGTATACGGACCCGGCTGATTGATCGTCTATGAGCGGGCAATCGATGAACGCATGTGCAAAATCGCCATGCGTTTTTACCCCACCCGCGGATGCCCTTTGACGACTTCCCTCAAAGCCTCGTAGAACGACGCCACGTCTATGGGCTTGGTCAGGTGCGCTCCCATGCCCAAATCGAGGCATCGCTCTCTTTCCTCCGGCAAGGCGTGGGCGGTCAAGGCATATACGGGTATATCCTTGTATTCCGGAGTTTCTTTGAGTATTTTGGTGGCTTCGTAGCCGTCCATGACGGGCATCTGCAAATCCATCAGTATCAGGTCGAAGGGCGGCTTGCCGTCGGTTTTGCCGGCTCGCTCCAAACATTTCAGGGCTTCGCTGCCGTTTTCAGCCGTTGTGACTTCGACTCCCACGGCCTCCAGCAATTCGGCGGCGATCAGCGTATTTATCTCGTTGTCCTCGACCAGCAGTACGCGCATACCCTTCAATATCGCGTTTGGGTCGCCGTCCGGCGTTTCCGGTTGCGGCGCTTCCGCGGCAGGCTCGTCCGCGGCTATCGGGAACGAGCATGAAAAAGTAAATACCGTGCCCTTGCCTTCCTCGCTGGAGACGCCGATATGCCCGCCCATCAATTCGACCATCTCGCGGGTGATGGCGAGGCCGATGCCGATGCCGCCGTATTTTCGCGTGGAGGAATTGTCAGCCTGATTGAATGCCGCGAAAATATCGTCCATCTGCTTAGGACTCATCCCGATGCCGGTATCCTCCACTTCGAAGGTCAGCGCCGCGTCATCCGAACCGAGCTTCGACACGGCCGCGCGTACGGTGACGGAGCCCTTCTCCGTGAACTTGTAGGCGTTGTCGACAAGATTGATGAATATCTGCTGAAGCCGCAGCGAATCCCCGATCAGCCTCGCGGGAAGGTTTTGATCCAGTTCGAGGCGCAGCTCCACGTCGGAGCGTTCATACTGCTCGCGGAAGAAAATCGAGAGGTCGCCGAACATCTGCCTGATATCGAAAACGGCGCGTTCCAGATGTATATTGCCCGCGTCGGCTTTGGAAAAATCGAGAATATCGTTGATTATGCCGAGCAGGGAGGACGAGGCCCGCCGCATCTTTTCCGTATATTCGCGCTGCTTGTCGTCCATATGAGTTTTGAGCAGAAGGTTGGTCAGTCCGATGACGGCGTGCAGCGGCGTGCGGATTTCATGGCTCATGTTGGCCAGGAAGAGGCTTTTCGCCTTGTTCGCGGCCATGGCCGCAGACATCGCGCTCTTCAATTCGAGAAGCGTGCTTACCCGGGCCAATAATTCATCTTTGTCGAACGGCTTCTGGATATAATCATTGGCTCCGGCCCGAAATCCCAAAACGACATCCTGAACCTGATTTTTGGCGGTGAGCATCACTATGGGCAAATCGAACAGCGAATATTTCTCTCTCAAACTCTGGCAGACTTCATATCCCGACAGCTTGGGCATCATGACGTCAAGGAGTACGAGGTCGAATTCGGCTCCGTTTTCAAAGAGTTCGAGCGCGTCCCTTCCGTTGTATGCTTTGAATACGGAGTAATGCCGCATGGACAGGAGATTCGTCAAGACCTGTACGTTGACGGGCTCGTCGTCGACGACGAGTATCCTGTAACCCGCGCTGTCCGGCGCCGTATCCGGCTCCAGGCCCGCCGCCGCGTCCTCCGCGGCGAAATCCTCCGCGTCTATTATCGTCGAATTCGGATTCTCCTGCTGTACGGGAGCGGCTTCGTCCCGTGCCTGCGACACGGGGACCGTAAACGTAAATCTGGTGCCCTGCCCGGGGCGGGGCTCGACGCTTATCGTTCCGCCGTGCAACTCGACTATTTTTTTGGTTATGGACAAACCCAGCCCCGTCCCGCCGTATTCGCGCGCCGTCGAACCGTCGGCCTGCTCGAACGATTCGAAAATACGGTCGACCTTGTCCTCCGCGATGCCGATGCCGGTGTCCTCGACCGAAACCGCGGCCATATCGCCCACAATACGGGCCGAGACGGTGACTCGTCCCTTCTCGGTAAATTTGACGGCGTTTCCGATCAGATTGTACAATATCTGTTGCATCCTGTTTTCGTCGGCGCGCACCCTCGGCATGGAATCGTCTATCTCGTTGACGAGCGACAGTTCTTTGCCCTTGATCATGGGTCTCGACAGCACTATCACCGCGTCCACGATCGTTTTCAGGTCGACCGATTTGATCTGCAGCGCTATTTCGTTATTTTTCAGCTTCGTAAAATCCAATATGTCGTTGATCAGATGGGAAAGCCGCTTGCCGCTGTTGGCGACGATGGCGAGGTTGTATTTCTGGGGGCCGGAAAGTGGGCCGGCGGCCCCGTCGATCATCGACTCGACAATGCCGATTATTCCGTTGATGGGCGTCCTCAGTTCATGGGACGTATTTGCCAGAAATTCGTCTTTCAGCTCGTTGAGCCTGTTCAGATATACATTTTTTTCTTCGAGCGTCTTTGCGTATTTCTGCATCTCCTTGATAAGGTCATTTATCTTCTCGGCCATGAAGCGGAACGCCCTCGACAGCGCGCCGATTTCGTCGCCGCTTGAAATCAGCGGCACTTCGGTGTCGAAATTTCCCTCGCCCAGGGTTTTGGCGGCGGCCGATAACACGAGCACCGGCTTCGTGACGTTTTTCGCTATGATATTAAGCATGAACGCTATGACGCATACGGCGATCACGGACGCCAGAACGACGTAATTTCTTATTTCCCGGGCGTTATCGAGAATTTTCGCGACGGGAACGCTCACAGCCACAGACCAGGGATTAGTGACCTCGCTGAATTGAATCGGCATGTATACCGTGTAAAAATCCATGCCGTTCGAGACGTACATATCGCCGTTTTTTATCGCGCTCTTCGCCGCCGCGGCGTGCTCCAAACGGTCCGGGTCCGCCTCTAGCAGCGCCGCGGCGAGTCCGGGAGTCATCAGGGACAAATCAGCCCCGGTTTTGTCGAAATTTTTCGCGTTCGCCTTTAAATTTTCGACAAACCGCCGCTCGTTATCGTATACGGCCGCGGCCGCCTCGTCGTCTCTATTCGCCGCGGAATTTCGGGCGAGATACTCGTCGGCGTGCTTTATGGCGTCGCCGATTCTGGAACGGTCTTCCGCCAGCATTTGATACGCCAGCGATTCGATCAAATCCTCCCCCAGATCAGGCTTGTCGGGGTGTGCCACCACTACGCCGGCATTTGAAAAAATCTGCGTGTAGCCCTCCTGATCATGCGGATTTACATTCGAGACCATTTCCTGAAGTTTGTCGAGGACGAAATCGGAAGCTATGATGCCGATAAACTTGCCCTCGTTCAGGATGGGGAATACCATGCTCGCCAGCATTACCGGATGACCCTGGACCTCATAGGGATACGGGTCGGTGATATACTCGTGCAGCTCCGTCTTGGGAACTATATACCAGTCCGCGATATCTATATCATATAAAGGTTCGACGGCGATATTGCCGCCGAGTTTATTCCAATAGGGGGAATATCTTCCCGTATCGTCATACGCCGGCCCCACTCCCGCGTACAGATAATCCTTCCCGTCCAGAGCGTCGGGGTCGTACGCGATGCAAAACGCGGTTATATATTCTTTTTCAGCCAGAGTGTTTCTGAGGATGTCGTTCATCATGTCCCTGTCCGTGAGGCCGTGTTCCTTCAGCGTCTCGAACGTCTTCGCCAGCGTCTCCGAGGTTATCCGCGCTCCCTGCAATTCGGCCAGAATTTCGTTCTTGTATTTGTCCGCCGTCTCCTGAGCGAGGTTGAAAGCGCCCCGCTTCGCCATCTCAAAGGATTTGTTGGAGACGATCAGCGTGAGCACCAAGAAAGACGCGACGACGACTGTCGAAACCATAAAAAATATCTTTATCCTTAAGCTTAAATTCCTTAACATAAAATCACCTCAAAATTTAGGCGTTAACGCATTAGTGACGTGGCAATTATTGCATAAACATCGTTTATGTCAATATAGAAAATGTTATCCAAACCCACAGGAAAAGAAATAAAAGACACCCCTCTGGACTGTTGAAAGAACAGGGGTAAAGCTATGTTTGCAGGAACGAAAGCTTTCACCAGAAGGGTGCGAATTCATTATGACACAAAGACGTTCATTTGACATAGACATGACTGGTAAAAACAAACCAATTTTTCTCAACGCGGCTCTTTTCCCCATATTGAACTTATACAAACACATGGAACTCGAAGAAGTAATCAATAAGAACCTTGGAGTACGCACCCCTAAAGGATATTCGGATCACATATTGTCATCAGATACGTATTGGACAATACCGTAATGGAGCATTAGTTGTTCTTTATTGGTAAGTAGGGCAGTCTGATAGCGGCTTTACAAAATCGCGTTCTTGTTTTCACGCACTGCGTC
>JAISDQ010000096.1 GCA_031264605.1 Synergistaceae bacterium
GCGGAGCAGGCCTGAAGCAGCAGCGTCGACTTGCCGACTCCCGGCTCGCCGCCCAGCAGCACGACACCTCCTTTTATCCAGCCGCCTCCCAAGACCCTGTCGAGTTCGCCGATGCCTGACGGGATTCTCTCCTCCGGCATCACGTCGACGCTCGAAATGGGTTCGGCGCGCGCGATCACGGCGCGTCCCGTTCGGTCTTCCCGCAGCGGCGCGTCCTCGGTCATCGAACCCCACGCGTCGCAGCCCGGACACCGCCCGACCATCGTCAGGCTTACGTAGCCGCATTCCGAGCATCTGTAGCGCGCAGTCGTCTTTTTGGCCATAGTCAGCGGCTCAGCCCCACGGCCAATATACCCTGCGGCGGCCTTTCCCATGAACGGCCATCATTATCTCGTCGAAATCCGGGGCCGCTAGCAGCATCTTGGTGCAGTTCTCCCGGCTTATCGTGTCGAGGGTATGCGAATCGGACGAGCGCAGAAAAGTCCTCGACGGATATTTTTCCCTCCATTCCTCCGCTTGCGCGGAATCGAGCCGGCAAGACAATTCTATGGCGTCGACGGGATAATTCTCCGTAAAAGGGCCCAGTACCGCGGGGTAGGAAAAAGCCGGCCTGTCGACGTGCGCGAGCACGGTTATGGCTCCAAGGCCGTTCGCGTAAGATACCACGGTGTCGACGTCGTATCCGGCCCCTTGAATCAACAGAGTGTCCTCCATCCGCACGATATCGTCTCTGCCGTCTACGACCACCTGATATCCGAAGACTTCAGGGTCGTTTCTGACGGAGGGCATTTTGAGCCAAAGCCATTCCTTGAATTTGTGCGCGACCTCGTAACGGGGGAAAACCGTAACGACGTGTATGTCCTCCGCCGTCTGCACTTCTATGCCCGGAAGTATCGCCGGGCTGCCGTCCGCCGCCTGTTCGAGCGCCGTGAAATTATCGCAAGTATTGTGATCGCACACCGCTATGACGTCTATCCCGGCTTCGCGCGCGCGCGCCACTATTCCGAGCGCCCCCATTTCCAGCTCGCCGCACGGCGACAAGACGGTGTGAAGATGGAGGTCGACCCAGAAATTTTTCAGCCCTCCGCGCAATACTTCACCCTTCCAGGCCGAGACGGCCCAAAGCCGCGCATGTGCCGAATATGGAGTCCGGCGAAGTCACGAGAGCGATATTTTCCTCCGCGCATCTCACGATGAGATCGACGGCCGGAACTCTGCCGGCCGCTATGATGATCATCGGCATTTCCTTCAAAACCGCGACGGCGGCCACGTTGAGATGCGTCTGTATCGTGACCCAGGCCGCTCCGTCCGAATCCCCCCCCATGACGAAACTCAAAAGGTCGCCGACGGCTGCCCGGAGGACGGTTTTGGACTCGTCGCCCGCGGCGTGAACGGTCGCGTTCAAAGCCCCGCAAATTTCACTGACGGTTTTTCCTGGCATTTCTCAGTGGCCGGGCGCGTAACCCGACGCTCCTTCCTATTTGACGTGTTCCGCTTTAGCGGGCCTGTTGACGTTCCTCGTCACGAACATCAGCGCCGCCGTCGCCGCGACTAGCAGAGCCGTGCCCGAAATGAGGGAGTAATCCTCCATCCGCAGGATGAAGAACAGAAACGCGTAAAGAAGCGTCTGAACGACCATTATGAAAATCGCGGGGCGTCTGTCCCTCATGGCGGACGCGACATATCCGCCGGTCATGACGGCGTTCAGGGCGGCCGCGGCCACGTAGGCGGAGGTAAAGCCTATGTGCTCGGAAGCGGCCAGAAGCGTCAGGTAAAAGAGAGCGAGTCCCGCACCTATTATCACATACTGAGTCAGGGCGAGTTTAGCCTTGTTTTTTCTTCCGTAATAATTGTCGAATATCAGGACGCCCAGGAAAATCAGGGCGATGAAGAGAATGCCGTACTTAGTGGCTCTTGTGAGCAGCGAGTAGAGAAACACCGTCTCGAAAAACTCCACGCCCACGATATATTCGGAGAGGTCGTGCGAGTTGAATTTTTCGCGCGCGGCCTGGACCTCGTCGCCGTCGCTCCCATACCGCCAGCCGGTGTTGAAAGAGGAATTGATCCACGTCCTCACGTCGTCGGCCTGGGGATAATTGCGGACGAGGTTCGGAACGCTCCATTCCGCTTTGAATCCCGACGCCGTTATCTCCCGCGCCGCAGGCAACCCCGAACCTATGAAATTCGGATGAGGCCACTCGGAGGACACGGCAAAGACGCTCGACACCCCTATCGGCGTCAGCATGAGGCTCGACGAGCCACCTACCGAAATTTCAAAGTCGAAATCCACCGAGTCCCCATTTTCGAACGATGATAAATCGGCGTTGCCGGAAAAACCGGTCGGCAGCGCCACTATTCCGCCTGTGCCGGGCAGAAAATCCGTCTTCTGGCCGCCCAGCGTCAGCTCGCTCCGGGAACGTATGGCCTTGGTGCTGGTGATGCCCACGAGCAGAGTCGCCCTGTCCCAGTGAACCGCAACGATATTCTCGCCAATCTCAGATATGTCGGGTATGAGGAAGTTGCCCGATACTTTGAGGTTCGCCGAGTAGACCCTGGCCGTATATATGCTCCTGTATCTTTCCTCGGTCGAAATTGCGCCGTCTATCGCCAGATTGTCCGGCAGGACCAGAGCGGCCGAATGCTCCTCGACCGTTTTCCGCACTTCCTTGGAGGTGCGGGTTCCCCCTCGGGATTGTTCGAGCGTCAGTTCGGCCGCCGTGAGCGGAACCTCTTCGGAAACCTGATACCTCATCGTGTACGGCACATGCAGTATTGGGCCGGTGAAAGTCTGCGGCGCTCCCCATGTGCTCGCTATCCCGTCAACCACGGATTGATAGCGGTAATACCTTTCATCCGTGAGATTTTTGATGTACCCCATTGGAATGGTCATCACGTAGGCTATTATCGTAACCGCGATAATGCTCAAAATAACCGGCTGCCCCTTCACGACGCTCCTGAGCGCGCTCAGATCGCCCCATTTCGGGGCGGGCTCGCCTTCGGTCAGCGTCATCCTCCGCCATATCCACCAAGCGGTAATGGCGCCCGCCGCGACTATCGCGAAGCAAGCCAGCAACAGCAAACCTCCGAACAAAAAACCTAATATCATCAAACCGACCTCCAATCGAAATTACATGGTTTC
>JAISDQ010000123.1 GCA_031264605.1 Synergistaceae bacterium
GCGAGCATGGATTTTAAATTTCCGTAAACATATCCCCAATTTTCCATAAAATTACCGCCTTCGTTAATTTAAACGTTATTTACTCATTCGCCGTAACGGCTTATAATAATTTTACTATATTAAAAATTTGTTTAGAAATATCAAAAGGGGGTATTTTTAATGAAAATTGCGGTAATCGGATGTACACACGCGGGGACTGCCGCCATAGTCAATATAGCCGCACTCCACAAAGACGCTTCCGTGACCGTTTACGAGCGCAACGACAATATCTCGTTCCTGTCGTGCGGAATCGCCCTTTACGTGGAAGGCGTGATAAAAGACCAGGCCGGGCTGTTCTACTCCTCTCCCCAAAAACTCGCCGAACTCGGCGTCGTCACCCGCATGCGGCATGACGTCCTCTCCGCCGACCTCGATGCGAAAAAACTGCGCGTGCGCAATCTGGAGACGGGCGAGGAATTCGAGGACGCTTACGACAAGCTGATTATAACCACCGGTTCCTGGCCGATACAGCCCAAACTCGAAAACTCCGGCCTCGAAAACATACTGCTCTGCAAGAACTACGCCCATTCAAACGAGATCACCGAAAAAACCAAAACCGCGCGCCGCGTCGCCGTGGTCGGCGCCGGCTACATCGGCACCGAACTCGTGGAGGCTTTCCAGGTGCAGGGCAAGGAAGTGCTGGTCGTCGACATGGAGCGCCAGATTCTCCCCAAATACCTCGACGCCGAGTTCGTCGAAGCGCCAGCGAAACTTTTCGCCGAAAAGGGCGTAAAGTTCGCGCTCGGCGAATCCGTAAAAGGCTTCAAGGGGCGCGGCGGCAAAGTGTCGGCCATAGTGACCGACAAGGGCGAGTACGAGGCGGACATGGTCATACTGTGCATCGGTTTCCGTCCCAATACCGACCTGTTCAAGGGCAAACTCGACATGACGCCGAACGGGGCGATCAAGGTCGACGAATACATGCACACCTCGCACCCCGACGTGTTCGCGGCCGGCGACTCAGCCACCGTATGGAGCAACGTCAAACGCGATTACGACTACATCCCTCTCGCGACGAACGCGGTCCGCATGGGCCTGCTCGTCGCCCGCAACCTGCTTCGCGACACCACCAAATATCTGGGGACTCAGGCGACTAGCGGAATAAAAATATACGACCTCTGCATAGGAAGCACCGGTCTGTCCGAGGAATCCGCGAAGAAGGCCGGCTTCGACGCCGCGTCGGTGACGTACAGCGACAATTACCGGCCGGAGTTCATGCCCACTTACGAGAACGTGAAGCTGAAACTCGTGTTCGAGCGCGGGTCGCGCAGGATACTTGGCGCGCAGATAATGTCCAAAGTCGACCTCACGCCCGCCATCAATACGGTTTCGGTCTGCATCCAGAACGGAATGACGGTCGACGATCTCGCGCTCGTAGATTTCTTCTTCCAGCCGCATTTCAACAAGCCGTGGAATTTCCTCAACTCCGCCGCACTCCTCGCCCTTCCGCCGGTATAGCGCGCGGACGCCGAACGGATAAATAACAAACGCAGTGAGCCGCGGGACGTGCCGCGGCTCACTTTTTGCCGGCGTATGATTTAGCGCCGGACCAGAGGAAAGCCATGAGGCCCGCAGGCCGCCAGTTCTCGGGCACTCGCGGCATCAGGCCGGTTTTTTGCGCCGCGGCGAAGTACGCCGCGTAAAGCGCCGCGCACGCGGCGAGCTGAACGCCCGCGCCGAAGACGGAAGCCCGCCAGGCGGCATACGCCAGCGACGCCGAGAGCGCGGCCTGCCTGATCAGGCCGGATTCGAAAAGAAACCGGGGCAGGCCCGCGCCGGCCACGGCGGAATAATAGAGGACGAAACCGGCCGTCTGCGTCAGGCTGGTGGCAAGCGTCAGCCCGAGCAATCCCCACCTCCGCACGAAAGCCCAGTCGAGCACCGCGTTCAGCGCTATCAGGACGAAAGTCAGCTTGACCACGGTCTTCAGTTTGCCGACCGCGAGCGCGTAGCGGTATATAAAAACCGAAGCCGAGCCGAACGCGAACCCCGCGCTGTACGCCGCGACGCACAACGACGTCATGGCGACGGAGCGAGCGTCGAAATTTCCCCCACCGAACACCAAAGACACGACCGGCTCGGCCGCGGCCATCATGAAAACGCTGGTCGGCACGAAGTACGCCAGCGCGAGCGATATCGCCTTTTTCAGCGTTTCGAGCGACCTCTCGCGGTCGCCGGAGAGTTTGGCCACCATCGAGAGAAAATACGCCATGGGCGTGTCGGCGAACGCCGCGAGAGTCCCGATTACCGTCGCGGCGTAACTGATCGCGGCCACCGAGCCGAACGGAAGCCTCGACGCGAAATAACGGTCGACTACGATATAAATCGTATTGGCGGTGAACAGTATCACGAGATAAAACGAATTTTTGCAAATTTTGGCGACCACTACCCACGCGACGTCGCGAACGCGCCATCTCAGCGGGATTCCCCGAAGAGCCGCCAAAAACAGGATGAACAGGATTACGTATCCGGCGCTCATGGAAAACGCCACGCCGTACACGCCTATGAAAGGCACGGACAGGAGCAGCGCCGGTATCGCGATGAGGTTGAAGGGCGTCGATGAAAGAGAGCTTAGCGTGTATCTTTCGGTCAGGTTGGCCCACAGGCCCAGAATCGGCCTCAGCATCGAGACGACGGCAAACGGTATGAGCCAGAGCATCATGCGCGCGCCCACGCGTATCCGTTCGGCGTCGAATCCGCCGGCAAATGATTTGACGATCACGCCGGGGGCAATGAGGACGGCCGCCGCGAAAAGCGCCGCGACCGCGCAGGTGAAACACGCGAGGAAGGCGGTCAGAACCTCCGACGCGCGCGCGCCGCCCTCTTTGCCGCGCGTTTTCACCAGCTCTGGGAGCGCGGCGTTCTCCAGCGTGCTGCCGACGCCGGCCGTGAACAGCGTCATTATGCCGGACGCGAGATGATAAGCGTCCATGCCGGGCGAAGTGCCGAACGCCCACGCCACGATGAGAGTCCTCGCGTAACCCAGAGGCTTGCTCGCAAGCGAGATAACGGCCAAAGCGAAAGAAATTCCCCGGGCGCTCTTTATCGATATTATGCGCGACGCGATTTTTCGGATAAATTTCAACTTACTCCCCCGAAGGTTTGACATTCCGCCCAATATTATAATCAGTTTTCGCGTTATAATATTGCTTCATGATGCAAATCTATCGCTTCTTTCGGGAGGATTACGCGCCCGGAGGGTGGGGGGATTTTAAATGATCGCGCCGAGCGGACTCGTGAACATCATAAGCCATACGGATTTGGACGGGGTCGTGGCCGCGGCCCTGGCATGGTACGCGCACTCGCCTTCCGGGCCGGTGAAGATATCCCTGACAAGTTACGGCGAGGTGGACAACCTCATTCTGGAGGGGCTGCGCCGGCGCGACAGGGTGATAGCGCTGGATCTGTCCCCTCAATTTCAAAATACCGTCGACGAAATAGACCGTTTCTTCGGCGAAGCGGGACCTTTTTTGTTCGATCATCATCAGAGCGCTTACGAAAAAATCGGGAGACGCCCCTGGGCGGTGGTGAACACAAAACGCTGCGGGGCCGCGGTCTATTGGGACTGGCTCGCGGATAACGCCAATGAAGCCGTTAAGCGCGCCATCGCGCCGTTATCCGGCTTCGTCGAGGTCGCCAACGACCGCGACCTCTGGATAAACGAGGACCCAAACGGGCGGCTCTGGCAGGCGATGATCACACTTTGCGGGGAATGGGGCGCGCTGGCGCGCTTAATCGCCAATCCCGACGCCGCCTTCACCGATGCCGAACGCGCGGTCGCGCTTAAGTTCGCGGCGGATCAGGAGGAGCGTTTCAAGGCGGCCCGCGAAAATATGTCGCGAAAAAAAATAAAAGGCGCGGGCGGCGCGGAGATGGCGTTTCTCGGCGACGGGTTTTTGGAGTTCGGGGATACGTCCGATTTCTGCGGCGCTGTGCTGGACAGGCAGGATGGCCAGGGCGCGGCGCCGGCGCTAGTGGCGCTGGCTTTCCGCAGGCCGTCGGGGACATGGGCTGTCTCACTGCGCAGCCGCGACGGACTGGCGGGCCGCGCGGTCTCGCTGCTGAAAGACGGGCGCAAAATACGCGGAGGCGGGCACGAAGACGCCGCCGCCCTGTATTTTCCCGTTTCCTACGACGAAAAAAGCATAAAAGACACGATACTCTCGGCCCTGGAAGCCAATAGCGAGAACCAGGCCGGCATGGGGGTTACGCTCGGCGACCTACTGAGGAGCGCCGGACAATGAAACGCCGCGCCGCGTTCTTTTACGCGTCATTGGGAAACGGGCATAAAGAAGCGGCGGACGCCCTGTGCGAGTGGTGCCACGCCGTTTATCCGTCTTACGAAACGATATGCGCGGATTTGATGGATTTCGTGCCGCGCCTCACGCGCCGAAGCATCGTCCTGGCATACGACGCGATGACGCAAAAATATCCGTGGCTGTGGGAAAGATTGTACCGCGATACCGACACGAACGCGGCAAAACACACCATATCGGCTTTTTGGAACGGCATTCACCGGCGTCTGGGCAAGTCGTACATCAAGCGCCTTCAGGCGGCGTTGCGAAACTTCACGCCTCACGCCGTCTTTACGACGCACTGTTTCGGCATGTCCGCGCTTCTCGACAAATGGGACCACGACACGCCGATATATTTAGTCGGGACGGATTATCTGACCCACGCCATGCTCCGCGATCCCAGGTTCGACGGGTGGTTCGTCGGAAGCGAGGAAGCTCTTCGCCAATACAGGGCCGACCGCGTGCCGACGGCGGAATACGCCGTCAAAAATTTCGGGATACCAATATCCCGCGACTACCTCGTTCCCCCCAAGAGGGAAGAAGCCCGCCGCGCGCTGGGAGTCGGCGATTCGGCGAAAATGGCCGCGGTCGTGAGCAACGGTATCTCATCCGGCTTGATGGACATGGTCATAGGTTCGATGGTGGATCTCTCCGATTGGAGGATATTCGTCCTCTGCCGCGGCGACAAGAGGCTGTTCGAGAATATCCGCGACAAATATTTCCCCTTCAAACATATCTCGGTTTTGGGAGATGTCCCCCACATGGCGGATTATTACGCCGCAAGCGACGTATCGATACTCGACCCCAACGGCGTTCAGATAGCCGAGGCCGCCGCCGCCGGGGCCGCGATGCTGTTTTTGGATACCACTCCCGGGTTGGGGCGGCACAACTGCGATTATGTCCTCGAACGCGGCGCCGCCCGTAAAATTTACGAACACAGAAGGGCCGGCGAACTTCTGGAGAGCCTCATCGGACGGAGCGAGGAACTTGAGAGAATGAGATACAGGGCGCGCGCCATGGGCCGGCCGCACGCCGCCATGGACATCCTCACCTGGGCCATGGATAAAGCCGACGCGGAGCGAAACGCGGCGCAAGAGGCCGAAAAATAGGCCCTGTTACGCAGTGTCCCGCACGGTATCCTTCCACTCGCCGAAAATGCGCTTTTCCCTGGGGTTGAAGCGCAGCATCCCCGCCACGAGATTTGCCGGGAAGCTCTTTATCGAGGAGTTGTACTGGTTCGTCAGCTTATTGTATTCTTTGCACGCCGTAAGCGCCTTGCCTTCGATCGACGCGAGTTCGCTCATGACTGTGAGCAGATCGGGGTTGATCTGAATTTCGGCGTGTTTCCTGAAGACGTCTTGCAGCGAGTGAAATTCCGCGCTGAGGCTGTTTTCGAGGCGTTCCGCGTTTTCCGGGAGTCCGGTTTGTTCCGGGTGGATTTCACTTTGGACGATTTTCTCGCGTATGCCCGCTATGCGGTCGAGCGTCGGGTTCTCCTTTTTCATCAGCGGACGCGCCCTGTCCATAAGGCTCGGGATGAGGTCGCGCCGAAACCGGAGGTGAACGTCCACCTCGTCCCACCAGAAGTCTATGCGCGACTGCTTTTCCCTGAAATTGTTGTACGTGTACATGGACCACAGTATAAGCGCGCCGAGACAGAAAATAACGGCAAATCCAACGAATGTCATGATCTTACCTCCCATTCGCCGCTACGAGATATATTTTTATTTTACGTGTTTTACGCCTGAGGTCAAGGCATTCAGATCAATACCAGCAAACGATAATCCTTACATAAGTGAAACAACAAAAACATTAAGCCTATGCTTTTTATTCAATTTTCTGTAATATTTCCGCGCGGTTTATTTTAAAAGGCGTGCTATTAACGATACATATGAATTTATGCCGTCGTATCTTCCCGCGGCTCGCGTTTTCGGGGATTCATTTTTTTTCTATCGCGGCTATGGACGATTGCCGCGCCATCTTGTGGAGCCTTTTGTATTGGTACATTTTTTCGTCGGCGAGGCTCAGCAGTTCGCTCGCGGAAACGGAGGAGTCCGCCTGAACCTCAATGACGCCGTAACTGAGGCTTCGGATATTCGCGCCTATGACGCCGGCTTCGCCGCCGAGCAGCCGCGATCTCAGTTCTTCGAGCCTGGCCTCGGCGTCGCCCGATGATATTTCATCGGCGAGGATCATAAACTCGTCGCCGCCCAGCCGGCACAAGACGGCTTTTTCGGAAAAATGGCGCAGCAAGTCGACCGTATGCAGGATGTATTTGTCTCCCTCTCCGTGGCCGAACTTGTCGTTGACATATTTCAGGTTATCGAGGTCTATGAAGCATATGACGAACAACCTTCCCTCGGAGAGCCATTCGAGCAGGATTTCCATGCCGTAGCGCCTGTTGAAGGTTTTAGTGAGCGGATCGTGGTAAGCGACTGTTTCGAGCTTGCGGAGGCGTTTTTTATCCAAACTCACGTCCGTCAGGACGAACGCCGCGGCTTCACGCCCATGCCAATATATCGAATGCGCCACTACCGAAAAATATTGCCGCGCGTTCTCGGGCGCGCCCGAGAACGGCAGTTCCAGTTCGCCGGGAGGCTCGTTTTCATTCCTAGGGGCGCTCATCCTGCCGCGAAGCCACGCGCGAAGGTCATCTTCCCATCCGGCGTTCTTCAAGACGTCGCGCGGCCCGCGGTTTGCGTAGAGCCATTCCCCCGAGTCCTCGCCGATCACGATTATCCATTGGGAAATCTGCTCGGTTATCGCCTCCAACAGATTGTTGCTCTCTGTGAGGGCGTCGGATTTTTTCCGGCCGCTCTCGATCTCCTGGAGAAGCGCCTCCCTGCTTTGGGACAATTGCTCGATCATGGAATTAAAAGAATCGGAGAAGTCGCCCATAAAATTGACCCGCTGCTTATAATCCCCCTTCGCGACTTCGCGGGTCTGCCACGTGAGATGTTTCAGAGAAGCGTGCAGGCTTTTCAAAGGAGCGGCAATATCGTTCCCGCGCGACGGCGGGCTCGCTTTCAGGTTTCCCCGCGAGAGGGCCGCCGCGAATTCCCTTGTTTCCGCGACGCATTCGGCGAAGTACGCCAAACCTCGCCCGAAATCCCTGAAATTTTCGGGCAATTCATCCAGCGCGAGTTTCGCCGATTCGGGTTTGTAAAAAAAATCCTTCAGGAAACGAAACAGCACAACTTCCGGCGGCTCTCCCGTTTCCCTGGGCAAGCCGCCGGAAGTCGTTATGCGGAGCGGCGTTTCTTCAGTCGAGGACGACGCCATTGAAGCGGCATACCCTGTCGCCGTTGGCCCAGCAGTCCACTTCGCGGACATCGTATTTCTTTCCCGTGTACGCCCAGAGGATGCCGGAAATGAAACCTTCGTCGTAGAAACACACTGTTTCGTTGGTCACCGGCAAGCCGCTGCAATCGAGGTCTTCCCCCACGGTGAGGACCATGCCGCCGGTCGACGGGTCGAAATCTTCCATGCGCAGGATTCCGATTTTGAATTCCTGAAGCGTTTTTTGGAGATTGGCGACGAAGGTCTCGAAGTCGGCGGACAGGTCGAGGACGTTGCGCGCGAATTCCGAGCCGGCGAGGAACCCGGCGTCGCGAAAGTGCCGGTTCGCGATCTCGTTCCCGTAAGCTTTTGTGAGGACATCCAGCATTGTATACTGCATCAGGCGATAAACCACCACGGGCATCTCCTCGCCCAGGTCTCCCCTGCCTTCCTTGATGTCCCCGAGGTTTTCCCAGCTGAATTCGTTGTGAGTCTCGCCGGACTCAAAAACATTTTCCATGATATATATCGCTCCTTTTTACGATTGGCACGCGTTGGCGGGCATTCTGAGATAATTTACACGAAAAATACGCAATTATCAAGCCCGCGATTCGGCCATACGGCCCTCGAAATTT